>CAZDYX010000039.1:0-6559 GCA_964509775.1 uncultured Desulfobulbia bacterium
TTGGGTTACGGCAAAGGGCGCCTAACCCAACCTACGAGCTGTTGATATCTGCTCCCTTCCAATGTCAAGCAGAACTTCGGGGTGCAAGGAAGCAACTCGTAATAGCACTCGTGCCGGGCCTACCGGCTTGCGTCGGCCCTGTTCCCAGTTGCGTAACGTTCCAACGCTGATTCCCACAAGGCCGGCAAATTTATCTTGTGAAAGTCCGAACTGCTCACGCAGAGCGCGAACCTCGGTCTCGGGAAATTCAAAAGTACGGGACGGCTGCATTGTGCCTTTCATAATCGCAGCTCCCTGTTTTACACTTTCCAGCAGTTCCTGAAAAAGTTCATCTTCCATGGTATTCTTCCTCAACGATCTTCTTGAGTTGTTTGAGTTGGTCTTGGGTCAGGTTGTCCTGAACATTCTTCGGATACATAAACAGGAGTAGAATGGTTCCCCGTGCTGTAAACCAGTAGTAAATCACCCTTACGCCACCGCTCTTGCCTCGTCCTTCCAATGCCCATCGCACTTTGCGAAGGCCCCCGCCACCGGGGATGACTTTTCCGATATCAGGTCGTTCCAGTAAAGTTGCCTGAAATAGACGGTATTCCTCTTCGGAAAAGATCGATAGAAGCTGTTTTGTAAAAATGGGGGTTTCGATGATGATCATGACTTTATTGTACGTCATTGACGCAGTAGTGGCAAGGGTCAATTATCAGTTTAAAATCCAAAAGTATCCATTTTACACCATCCCCCGGCGGTTCTAAACACTTATTACAGCAGCCTCTCTATCTGCTCCCATCGTGTGACCAGATTCAACTCTGCCTGTTTCCGAGAAATAGCGTACTTTTGCTTGTCTCCTCTGTCGTTTGTTGCGGTTTGCTGGTGACAGCAATCGAAAAGATTTTTTTGACGGTCACCATTTGGCGAGAAAAGGCCGGTAGCGGCCTTGGCCAAGCAAGTAGCGGCGCACTGCCATGGCCTGATGGGTTAGCGTCTCCCGTATTGTCTGACGACGGCCCTGATGTATTACCTCGGCGCCGAGCCTGGCAAGCACCCCGGCAGCCACCTTCTTCCGAGTCGCCTCGGAAAGCGTGTTATCCTCCCCCTGTTTGAATGATTCCCGCCGATTCAGCATGCTGAAGATAGGCCTGTCCACCACGGGCGAGCGGAATTCTTCAACGAGATCAAAGATCAGGACCGGCTTCCCGATCTGGTAGGAGTGGAGAAAGCCCGCCGTGCTGTTGAGTCCGGACTTGATCACGGCGTTGAGTGTCTGGGAGTAGAGGATGCCGTAGCCGTAATTGAGAAGCGAGTTGACCAGATCCGTAGCGCCCTGCCTTTTGCGGCCCTCGAAAATGATCCCGTCTGGCAGCAAATGGCTCATGGCCTTCCAGTATTTCGCGGCAAAGACGCCTTCAAGCCCCATGAGCGACTGCCGGAAACCATCGGCCCCAGCCTCTGCCTGCAACGCGCGGGCTTTCTCCAAAAGCGCTTCCATCTCCGGTTGCAGGGCGGCAAACGCCGTACCGAAACTGTTTTCCCGGTGCCGCCGGTACTTGGCGTAGGATTTCAGTAGGGCCAATTGATTTTTCATCTTGCCCGTCACAAAGACCCGCGCCAGGTGCAATCCCTTCTCAGTATCCCGTTCTTTTGCCTGCAGAAAAGCGAGATCGGCCCGCACCCCATCCGGTTTATAGGCAATCGCGACGACCTGGCCATGGTGATCGATAAAGTGGACAAAGGCGTCTCTGCTGACGCAGTAATGAATGACATCGGTGGAAAGGGAAACCCCGTGGATAGCCACGGTGAGGCTTTTCATGTGCGCGCCTGGTATTTCGGCGATCAGCGTCTGCTGTTTGCGGATCACGATCCGTTCGCCGCGGCGGCCAACGAAATACCCGGGCGTGGTCACAATGATCTCACCGGCCGCCACCTGCTCGCGTTGGTGCTTTTTCCGGCGGCCCCCGACTTTTTTGTCCGCCTCCTTCTTGATCTTCTCCGTCACTGGCGGCAGGGATTTATGCCAGAGGGCCGCCAGGTATTTTTGCCCTTCTTCCGGGGACCGCGTATCTTCCACAAGGCTGGGCAGGGAAAACTCCGGGGCTTCCCTGGGCCAGACACCGGCCTGCACCCGTTTGACAATAAGTTCAGCAAGACCGGTTTCGATCCACCCCTCGATTTCCGCGAACTGGGCGGCCGGATTGAGAAAGCCGTAATAGCGGCGCCAGCCTTCGGCCATCTTCGCAAGATCCTTGAAAAGAACGGGGAGATCAGCCGGGCCTTTTACCGCGAGTCGCCAGGAGAGCTTACGTTTGATCTTACCCATCTTCTCCCTGGCGATGGCGCGGACGCCGTCCTGAAAAAAGACGCCGAGAAAGTCAAAACCCTGCTCAAGGGAACGTACCGGCGTGCTGTTGCGATTGAGTTTAAGGAACAGGGTGTCGCGCAGAAAGGCAGCCGCCTCCTCGTCGGCTTGTCTGGCCTCCTCTTCGCTCGCGCACTGGATGAGATAGTTGTCGGCGTAACGTACCCAGCCCCAGCCTTTTTCCATGGCGAAGCCGTCAAGGTCATGGAGATAGAGGTTGGCAAGAAGCGGTGAGAGCACCTGCCCTTGGCGGACGCCTGCCTCCACGTTTTTCCAGTGGCCGTCCTTTGCCACGATCCCGGAACGGCACCATAGGGCAACAAGCGCCAGGAGCCGCTCGTCGCCATTCACAAGCTTTGAGAACTCGGCAAGCAGGCGATCGTGATTGAGGGTGTCGAAAAAATTGTCGATGTCCTCGATAGCCGCCCAGTGGAGTTTCATATTCGTGAGATGATGCTCCACCCGCCGGATGGCCTTGTAGTGTCCCTTGCCCTGGCGATAGGCATAGCTCGTGTCGAGAAAAAGTTTTTCCGCGAGCGGCTCCAGCACCTGCAGCAGGGCCGCCTGCACGATTTTGTCACCGACGGTGGGCAGGCCAAGCTCCCGCCATTCGTTTTCCTCGTTGAACTTGGGAACCTGCGCCGCCTCCACGGCTTGTGGTACATAGCGGTCCTCCTCGATGTCTTTACGCAACCTGGTGAGGTTTCGTTTGAGCTTGCGCCCGAATTCCTCCACCGATACCCGATCGATGCCGCCGCGGCTGCCCTTGGCCGCTATCCGCTTATAGGCTGCAAGGAAGTTTTTTTCATCTAAAAATGTGTTAAAAAGATCCGGCATCTCTTTTCTCCTCTACAAGATTACAGGGCCGTTGGCCTGCTCGACGCATCCCCGAGCGTCGGCCCGGGTCTGGCAGGAGGCGCAGAGTTCGAAGAAAAGCACGGAATCCTCCCTGCGGTTGATGAGGGCTGCGGCCTGTTTTTTGAGTTCGCCAATGGCCTTGCCCGTTACCTGACAGGCAAAGACGCTGTAATTCACCCGCACACCGAACCCGCCCAGGAGCTTCGCCAACTTGTTCCGCCGTCGGTCGGAGACAATGTCATAGGCTACGATCACCACACGAAGAGGTTTCGCCATATCCTTCCTCCTTACTCATCTCTGTCGGTTCGGTAGGAAAGTGGGTGACAGGAAGTATGCAGAAAAAATCAGAAAATCGTGTAACTACTCAGGTTGTTTGGGTTGTTTAGACTGTAGTCTGTTAGGTCTGCACAAAGAACGAATCAAGAATCCCAACACCTTTTCGGTCTCTAAAAGTTTCGAGCTGTGCGGGTAGCCCCAAAAATGAGGTAACCGAAAGCATCATGAATAAATTAAGTGTCTCTAAAAGTTTCGAGCTGTGCGGGTAGCCCCAAAGGGGCATGACATACCAGCCCAGGGCAACGCCCTGGGTTAGAAACGAACCACAGATTATAGCCCTGAAGGGCGTGACATAGATTGTTGTCATCCCTTTCTTGTGTCACGCCCTTTCAGGGCTGAAACGTATTTGCTTACCCTCACCCAGGGCGTTGCCCTGGGCTGGGATGTGATGCCCCTTCAGGGCGGGTTTGAATGTCGAATATTAGGCCACCCGCACAGGTCGAAAAGTTTCGGCCAGTTCAAATGCTCTGAGCTTTGTGTGATCTCGCATGGTTATTCCCCCCTATCCATCTAAACACCTACAGACTATCGACCTTCTTCTTCTAAGTAACAAAAGTGATGCTCATGTCATAAAAATAACGTACAAATAACAAGTTGCGATACATTTTTCCTTTTTTCGCGCAGAGGCGCAGAGACGCAGAGAAAGGCTCTAAATCTCTTTTATAACTTTCCTGTTGTTCTCTGCGAGCTTTGCGGCTCTGCGCGAGACGCCTTGCTTTTAACCTGAATAAAAATACGTTACTTTTAAAATAGAGGCTGGCCCCCGGTTGGGTCGCTGAGTAGTTACAAAATCGTTATGAATGGGTGGAAGAGGCAAGCAATGGGATCCAGGAAGGGTAAGGTAGCAGGCGAACGGAAAGGATGGTGGAAGCGGTCGTTGCCGGCAAGGAAAACATGGCCGTACGGAGTGCGGAATCGAACTTAACTAGGAAACCCCTCGAACGGGGCAAGGTGGCCGGCTTCAAACGTTTAAACGTTTAAACGATTAAGCGTTCAAGCGTTTTTCGTCTCAAACCCCTCGAACGGGGCAAGGTGTCCGGACGGCATAAATGACGATGGCACAGAAAAGTTGTCGAAGCTGTCTCAAACCCCTCGAACGGGGCAAGGTGTCCGGACTGGGCAATTAGCGGCGATGGTGGCGTTATAATAAGGTGTCTCAAACCCCTCGAACGGGGCAAGGTGTCCGGACAAAGAAGAATGCGAGAAGTCTCTTTATTATAGAATTCCATAATCGTCTCAAACCCCTCGAACGGGGCAAGGTGTCCGGACCCGGTCGAGGCGCGCGTCGCTCTGGCCGAGGCTGCTGGGTCTCAAACCCCTCGAACGGGGCAAGGTGTCCGGACCTTATGAGGCTCCGGAAATACTGACAGATCTTTTGTCTCAAACCCCTCGAACGGGGCAAGGTGTCCGGACATAGCATTAGGCGCTATGTTTGCATGGAGAGATTTGTCTCAAACCCCTCGAACGGGGCAAGGTGTCCGGACAAAGCGATTAACTTGTATTTAGGTTTTAAGTCAGATTCTGTCTCAAACCCCTCGAACGGGGCAAGGTGTCCGGACCGGCGCACTTTGCTACGTCGGATCAATTATTCTCAACTGTCTCAAACCCCTCGAACGGGGCAAGGTGTCCGGACCATGGTTCCATGTTTCAATGAAACGGTACCGGTAAGTCTCAAACCCCTCGAACGGGGCAAGGTGTCCGGACACCTTGATTTCATTAGAAATCTTCCCCGGATCGGAATCCGACCTTGGAAAGATTTTTCTATTATCTACCATAGTTACCCCTTCTTCGCAACAACTTCGCCAACCCGCCTATTTTTTTGCCCAAAAGGTCATTAAATGACGAAGACTAAACCAGTTAACCAATTGAAAGTAAAGAAAAACATGACGCAAAAAAACCTCGCCAACCTCTTCCCCCCGCTCCCCAAAAGCGGGGTTGGCGAAAAATCGTGATTTCAGACCCTTCTAACCCATTGAAATCATTAAGGTCGGATTTAGGGCAAAAATGAAAACCTCGCCAACCTCTTGCCATTCAGTAGCAAAGGTGGGTTTGGCGAAAAAACGGGAGATGCCGGCAAACAGGGAAAAATACTGATAATTTATGCTATTTCAAGAAGTTAACTGTACTATCTCCGCTTCCAGAAAACCTCGCCAACCTCCGACACCAAACGATATCATAGGCGATGACGAGGAATTGCTCGGCCATAAACCCGTTTGACCCAATGAAGTCTCGTTCTATTTTCTCTCACCCCGTGTCCAGCCCGCTGAGTTCGTCCAGAAACCGTTCCACCTGCTCCTGTAAAAGCGTGGCGGCTCCGGGGAGTTTTGCCGCCACCAGGCGCTCTCGCTCCCAGTCGAGTTCAAAGGCATATGATTGGCGAAAAACATGACGGAAGGCGCGGAATTCATCGAGGAGACGGTAAAGTTCCTCATCGATGACCGCCGGCCGATATCCGGGGATTGTAAGCTTCATCCGCTTGAGAAGATCCGAATGCCAGGTCTGCGGTCCAAGGTCGTTTTCGAAAAACCGGGCGATAGCGCGGAAGATGTTTTCGCAGCCGTTGTAAAAGTTATGCAGGAAATAGCCGATCGCCGCCCGATCATACATTGGCGTCGCCGCAGCGGATCGCTCCAAAATAACCGCATGCCCCTGGAATTCCGCTTTGATGCGGCCGATTTTTTCCAGTTCGTCATGGAGGTCCGCCCTGAGCAGTTCCCGGTTATATTTCATAAATGACTTCTCCACGCGTAAGGATTTTTTGGACAAACCGCGGGTCATCGTCCTGGGTGCAAAGATCCAGCGGGTATTCAAATGCCACTTCCAGCTCATGACGGCATTGCCAGTAATCAACCGCGGCAAGCGGCATGACCAGGAGATCAATATCCGAATGTTTCCCTGCCCGGTCGTCGGCTACAGAACCAAACAGAACCGCCTTTTCGATCCCATACCTCTTGAAGATAGGCACAACGCGAATAAGTATGGCGCGCCGGATAGCAGCGGAACGTTTCTTCCGCC
>CAZDYX010000039.1:6569-10331 GCA_964509775.1 uncultured Desulfobulbia bacterium
CAGGTGCAATCTGTTAAAAGAAAAGGATTTCATTTCAGCGTTAGGCCCTGATGGTTCTCTATTGCCGCCCGGCAATCACCTACCAGTAATTAAAGGTAAAGCGGTCAAGGAAATCCGTGCACAACTTCCGGAGGCCAGCGGCATCCGTTGTTGCTGTCCCCTGCACCAGGCGGCTCCCGATCCCGTCGAACCAGCCGCTTCTCGTTTCCCCGTCAGCATCCGCAATGCCATTCGGATTCCAGATGCCGGGAAAGGCGCCGCCTGCGAAGGTTTCCCTGAACAGCCGTCCGACCGGTTCAAAAATCTCCCTGGCCTGTGTAAGGTTATTCTCGTCGAGCCAGGAAAGCGCCTCCCATGCCAGGGATTCCTGGGCAAGCATCACCAGGGTGATATGCTTTTCATCCTTACTGAAGGTATCGGCGGCGATCCGCCACATTTTGCGGGCCTTGTCTTTTTCTCCCCCCTGTTGAAAAAACCGGCCGGCAACCGTGAAGAAAAGCTCCCAGGGATGATGATTGAATTTATTTACACTGGAGATGCCTTTGACTATTTCTTCCCATATCCTTATTTTTTCATCAATCTTGATTTCGTCGCGAAAAACGATCAGCCCCTTCAGTACGAGATGGAGGGAAAAAACATCTATACCGGATTCCTTCAGGCATTGCTCCACGCATTCTCGGTAGCCGGGGAAGCTTTTCATTCCAAGCACCGCTGCCACCTCATTCCTGAATGCCTCCCTGTCGTTGTTGTCGATGGCGAAATGTGCCCGGAACGATGACTGCATCCTTCTGTCTTTTTCCCGGATAAAATTTTGTGTCGCCGCAAGGGAATAAGCCAAGGCCTTGTCATGTTGACCCAGAAAGGCGTAATTCTGGGCAAGCGACCCGCAGATCTTACCGAGGACCTCGTTCATAGCGCTGACGCCGAGGGCGCGGAGGATCGTTTCTTCAGTCGCCCTGACCTTCTCAAGCCTGATAATAGCCCGCGCAAAGGCAAATTCATTGGTGTCAGTCACCGTGCTCCGGTTGAGGAATTCATGATAGGCGCGGACATCCTCAAACGATTTACCCACAAGCCTATCGTGAAGTTTCATGCCCTTTTCATAATGGGATCTTCCCGATTTGACATCGCCGGTATGATTGGCATGCCGAAGCCCAACGTCGTGATACCGGTAAGCAAGCCGGTCCCAGGAAGGTTCGGAGGCAGCAGCAACGGTATCAGCCAGTTTCCCCTCCATGATCGTCAACAGTTCTTTTACATCCCCCAACCGGCCGTACTGCCGGCCCTGTAAAAAATTATCGGCAATTCCCACAAGGGTTGCGCATTGCCCGGCGCTTAACTCATGGGGACTGTTTTTAAAACTTGTCACAACCTGCTTGTAGGCAGGATACAGCAGAAGGCTGTCCGGGATGCTTGTCTGCTTCTCCCGCATCAGATAGCCGGCGAGAAATTGGTCGTACTTGTCCTGGTGGAAGGCGGAAATGATTGTCTCCGGCGGATCGAAGTCGGACGGGCAGAAAAAAAGAATATTCCCTTTGCCGAATGTATTTTCAGCCGCCCGGAGCAGATCCTTGTCATTCTTATTCGAGTTCAACAGACGAAGCAAGGTGTTGCATGCCCAATCAGCCATGACCATAAAGGGTGAATCCCACTTTTCATACTCCTTCACCGAACAGGCAATTGTCCGCTGACTGGAAAATCGCAGCGCCCTCCGGATCGATTCCAGAAAGTTCTCCACCTCGGCCGCAGTAACGGCCGTTAAAACGGTGTGCCCGTCCGTTGCGCTGCGAAGCTTGAGGTAGCCCTGGCCGGCCAGGTAGTCCTCGAACTTGGATGGGTATGAGAAACGGCGGTGGGCCAATTTCAATGAAAATACGGCATCCGGTTCAAACAAGGGGTGGTAAAACACGACGGTCTGCAAGAGGTGGAAGAGCATGTTCCGGTAGAACTTGGCGCCGGGAAGATTTTCCAGCTCTTGCGGAGGGGTGCGGTCGTATATGAAAACGATTCGAGCGCTGGCCATCTGCTCCTTGAATATTTTTTCGAGAGATGCCCTTAGCCTTTGTTGTTTGTTGGGGTCGTCTTTCAGTTCGGAAACATGTATTCCGGTGATATTACGTGCTGCCGGAAAAAATTCCTCCTTTATTGCGATAAGTTTGTCTTTCAGATCTTTTTCCTGGGCGACAAGAGCGGCGGGTACAACCATACCTCCGATAACCCGGCACTCTGTAGGGTGTTGTTCCTGCTTAGATTTCCAGTCCCCGAAGGTGCCGCTTTCATCGATATGGAGTTCGTATGTTTCAGCCATGGCTCATCAGTCCGTTTTAGTTTGGGCCTGCAAGGGCAACATCAGTGATAGTGCAAAAAAAAGCCATTGCCTGGAAATGGTGGGTGTCAAAGCACCTCTGCGCGCGCCGATTCATTGCGACCAGTTACGCTTTCAGCGCCAAATTCTTCCAGGCAATGGCAAGTATTATTCATTTACTTATCCCCTGAATCGTGAAAAATTTCAAGCTTCTTTCCTCGATTCTTCCTTTATTTTGCCATCCCAGGTCGCCGCTGGGATAAGCCTTGTGATCAAATCCACGGCCTTTTGCACATCTTCCAGGTTGTTGCCCCTGATCAAGGTCTCCCCATCATCATTGCACCAAATCCCGCACCGTGACTGTGCTTTCAACCCGATAATCGTAGAACCCTTTGAACCTATGAGAAAACCGATTTTGTTTTTGGGTATAACGACCGCGGTCGCCCCCCCTGTTCGCTTCTTGGGGGTTGGTGGTGCGATTTTCTCTGTCCGGCCTGTTTGCCCCCTGGTCTGTGTGGGAAATTTGCCGAGGCATTCCTGAATGAGGCCCTCGGCTCTTTTTATCGCTTCCGCCGTTGCTCCGCTGATGACAACCCTGCCGGCTTTGAAATCGCAGTCAATCCTGCAACTACTTTGAGCACTGATCTTCTTGACGGTTTTCCCTCCGTGTCCGACGATGCGCCCGATCTTATCCGCATCAATATGCAATTCCGCTTCCTTGAGCAGGGAAAGATTGATCAAGATCTTGGCCTTTTCACCTTCTTGACGCGGCGGTAAAACCTTCATTTCAAGAACCCTTGCCTCGATCTCCTGCCCGGGAGACACCCGTTCCCTCGGGTCAATCAGCGAATGGGCATCCCAGGCGAGGTGCTTCATGTACACCTTGCCGCGTCCACCACGGTCCAGGACCACCCCTATCCCATCATGCCAGATCTCAGAGATGCGTCCCCGCACGGTCTCACCCGGTTGGTATTCGGGAACCTCGGCATGGCGGTGCTCTTCCAGTGCCACGGCAAACGCCGTATCCAGGGGCTTTTTCCCTAATTTTGTGTACATCCTTACCTGGTTTGAACGACGGTACAGACAGGCAAGGGTGGTGGAGAAATCCCTTCCTGCTTCGATCTTAACCAGCTCTTTCCGAACAGCGGCGGTCAAGGGTTGAATACAATGCAGCCGCCGCTGACGGGTGTTATAAAAAATGCCATGCTCCTTCTTGTGGTTCTCAATCCATTCAAGCAGTTTATTCGACGGCAGGTGCAACGGTTCATGGGCTATCCCATAATCATTTTGTAAATATAAGTCGTAGGTTTTGTTGATTTTATAGCATACCTGATTTTTTACTCTGGGATCGGGACGAAGATTCACGTAGGCGATTTCTGCGATGCCCGCCTCATCTTCCAGGTCCTTTATTAAAACGTGGCCGTTAAAACCATCCATCTCCACAAGCGTACAGGGGA
>CAZDYX010000039.1:10341-10607 GCA_964509775.1 uncultured Desulfobulbia bacterium
TTCCCTCCTGCCGAGCGATGTACCGATGCAGCGTTTCCTCAATCAAAGGCAGCCTGGACAGACATACCGTTCCTTGACGAGCGACCGCCATCAGCTCAAATGTTTTCCCGACAAGTCTTTCAGACATCAAATACCTGCCGGAAAAGGAGAGATCACCCGCTCCGATGATGAACCGTTGGTCGGGGTGGTCTTCCAGACATACAGATAAAGCGGTTTCCTTGCCCCCTAGATCAAGCACCTGTTCTCCTTGCATTGTGTAACGTTGG
>CAZDYX010000039.1:10678-15417 GCA_964509775.1 uncultured Desulfobulbia bacterium
TCGTCTTTTTGATGACCGACGACCTCGCAAACATCAGCCGTGGCGGATTCCATCCGGAAATCGAAACATGCCGTCCGCATCCGGGCCTCTGGCAGGACAATAAGCCCGTTTGAGACATCGTTATCATTATAACCAAGGATCGGTGCCGGCATTTCGTCCTCACTTTCGGCAATCAACCGGTCTTTTTTATCGTCCGTGCCGGCCAGGGGATCAATGTCGCCAATATCATCCTGGGTGGTATCCTCCTCCTTGTCCGGTTTCTCTTCATTATAGAGCGGCGTCAGTGGCTCCGGCAGCGAGATCAGTCTCTCCGGCCGGATTACTCCATCATCAGCCAGTTTCGTTGACCAGACCGACCCGACCGGATAGAAGACATCGGCAAAAATTCGTGCCCTGACCGATTCGGAGGACAAACCTTTCGTGTCACGGGCACAATGCCTGGCTGCGTAAAGGGCGAGTTCTCCCAGCCCCCTACCCCGCATGGCAAGCCAGTCTTCCTTCACCTGGACCAGGTAGGAAAGAGAGAGCCGTTTTTCATCCCCTGTCTCCTTGACTCTTCGCCCCAGCGCTAGAAATAATGGCGGCAAAGGATCGAGCTGAAGGGGAGTTTCGTCAATATCCATCTTCATCCGCACGGAGGTGTCGAGACATTGAATCGTTCCGCCCTGTCCGCGAAACAGAAAACGTTCCGGCAGGGTCACGGCGAGGATAAACTGGCGGCGCGTCTCCCGGACCTTGGCGGCGAAGATATCCTCGGCTATAAAGAAAAACTGACAGAGCTTTGCCCGAAGTGCAGGGGATGAGGTCTCAGCGCAGATGCTGTAGACCTTGAAGTACAATTCCAGGTCGTCCTGGCAGGCGGCGGCAAGGTTTCCATGGATATTTTTAACCGCGGACCGGGTGGCGAAATCCCAGCGCCAGTCCCGGCGCAGCAGATTGCGGAATTGGTTGTTCGGGAGGAGCGCGGCCAGGGTTGCCATCTCCACGCCGCAGGCAAACCGGTCGGCGGCGACCAGGAGGCTGGCTATGGGAATTTCGGTCATGAAGGATTGTAGCTCCATGCCAAAACCGGTCAGGTCGCCCTCCGCATCCAAGGCGCCGCCGGCCGCCAGGGTTGCCGGAGCACGTTCAAGCTCAACCGCCGACGGCGGCTGGATCCAGTCGAAGCCCCTGATGTCGTTGATACCGGCGGCCTTTGCCGTGAGCACCACGGTTTCCAGACAGGAGCGCTGGATCTGCGGCAAGGTATGGGCCGGGAAGATATCCGGATCCTCGAACTGGACGTCCGTATAAAGCATGTGGGCCTCGCCATCCCGAACCCGGCCGGCCCGGCCCCAGCGTTGCCGGCAACCGGCCCGGCTATGGAAGAGTGTCGGCAGTTCGACGGCGCCGTTGACCGGATCCCAACGCGATTCCTTGATCAGGCCGCTGTCCACCACATAGACGATGCCATCTACGGTCAGCGAGGTCTCGGCCACATTGGTCGAGATGATTACCCGGCGGTCCGTGATGACCGTATGGCCGGCGAGCCCGGAAATCGCTTTCGCCTGCTCATGGGTGGCAAAGACAATCTGCCTGGGCAGGGAGTCAACATCCATGACCTCCGGCGCGATCAGCAGGGTGGACCACCCGTTGATGCCCCGCTCGGCAATAGCCTGATCGACCAGGTTTTTCGCCTCGCTGGCTGATTTTCGGTCCAAGAGAAGGACCAGCAGGCGCTCGTTTCCCCCTGCCGAAGAAACCCCCTCGATATGGCGCAGGACCCGGTCCCGGACAACGTGGGTCTTCTTGGCAAGGGCTCTGTCCAGCACCTCCTGAGGCAGGGTGCTGTAAAGTGGATAGACCGCAATGCCGCGATCCCGCAGGTCGTCCGCTTCCAGAATTGCCGCTTTCAGCAGGTCGGTGCAGCTTTCAATTTCTTTTGCCCCAGGTAAAAAGCCAAGGATATCACCCTCCTCTTTTGCCCCTTTGGCGATCATGAGAAGGATATCCCTCACTTTGTTTGCCATGTCCGCAGGGACTTTACGAGAAATTCTCAGGAGAGAGTCACCGGGCGGGAAATAGGCCTCAACCGAATACTGTTTGAGGCCGCGGAAGGTGATTAGCGGCGTTTTTTCCGGCCCGCCGTAATAGTTCTGGAAGAGATCGGCATTGATGGTGGCGCTGGCGATAATCAGCTTCAAGAGGGGGTATCTCGGCAGTTGCTGCTTGAGGAGGCCGAGGATGAGGTCGATATTGATGCTGCGCTCATGGGCCTCGTCGATCATGATGACGCTCAGTTTGTCGAGTTGACCGCTGACGATCCAGTTGATGAGCGTGCCGTCGGTGACATAGACGAGTTTATTGCGCCAGTCGGACATGGGGGCATCGCGATGCCGGAACCCTACATCAAAACCGGCGCCAATACTTGAGCCATGCAGATCTCTGGCGACAAAGGCAGCGATACTCCTGGTCGCCTGGGTACGGGGCTGGGTGATGACTATCTGGCCATAGCGGGTGAAAAGATCGGGCTCGATTCCATCGGGAGGCACCATGAGGCGATAGGGAAGAAACGTCGATTTCCCGCTGCCGGTCGGTCCGACCACGACCACCACCTGATGCTCCCGCATGGTGTTGAACAGGGTTCGGATATCATCATCGGTAATGCCGAAATCGATCAGGCTGTCGGGTTTGCCGAATTTGCCTTCGACCACGACCTTATGGTGAGGTCGCTCGGGATGAAAAATCTTGCCCAGACGGCCGGGGACGAGTTCGCAGTCCGGCTTTCTTGGTCCGGTCGGCCTGAGCGGGATCTGGGGAATGCCGATGGCCTGGCCTTCCCTGGAATGAATCCGGCGGCAGGCCGGGCAGCGTTCGGGCCGGGATAGGCCGCGGGTGGCCCCAGCCTGGATAGAGGCCTCCGAATATCCGAACTCGATTTGGCAGTCCTTGCAAATGCTGCGAAATTCTAAGCCCATATTGCCCCTTTCTCGTAGTCGCCTGCCTCGCCGTTGTAATACATGGACTGGACCTGAAACGATGAGCCGCCGTCCCGTTGCTCAAGAAAAAACCGGACCAGGCCCCGGTAAAAACCGACCACGGCCGTTTCCAAGCCGGTCTGATACATTTCCAGGGCCACCTTTTGATCCGGTGGCATTCCCCGAAGCAGATTCATGGTCTGTTCGGTGCAGAAGGTGTCCACCTCGGCAAAGGAGCCGCCCGAAGAGACCTGCCGGTTGCGAAACCAGGCGAGGTCAACACGGCCGTCCATTTCCAGATGCCGCATGCTGACCAGCGAGGCCCTTAACCGTATAAACTTACCTTGCAGGGAATCCGCTGTTTTTCTTTGCAGGCATCGCACCGGAAAGGGCGCCGCCTCGGTGCCGTCCAGGTAAACGACCCGGACCACGGCCGGTTCTTGGCCATCTTCTGCATATACTATTTTATTCAGTACTTCCGTGACCACCGGGTGCGGTTGATTACTGAAGTTAACCGCGCCGCCGGTACGAATGGCCTGTTCGATGCCGGCCAGCAAATTTTTGTAAGAGGACGAGACTTCACGTGGCCGGCAATCCTCTTGCGCCTGCATTTTGTCGGCTTGCGATGCTGTCAGCTTAGTCAAGATTGCATCTGGCGGGAGCAAGAAGGAAGCCTCGGCTTTTTCGACTAAAAAATCGAGCGTCTCCACGACCCCGACGGCCTTGGCAAGTGCGTTTTCAAAGAACAGCAAGCGCTTCCTAAGGGTTATTGCTCCTGCCACGTTTTTATTTTCCTTGAATTCACCAACAAGGGCTTCCATTCCAGTGACAGCCTTTTCCACAAGTTCAGGAGGAAAAAAACAGGCCGCGAGTCGGTTCTTGGTCAAAGCGGGTTGGGCCTTTGTGGCCAGGTTCCGCAGGAGAGCAAAAATTTCCTCATCAAGAGACTCGTGTTCGCTAGCGAGTTGGTTTTGCAGCACGGCATTCTGGATGCGGCGGCAGCAAAGCTGGTAGCGCATCCTTTCGTTGGCGAGATTTACGCCCTTGGGCAGTCGATGCTCGATGTCCAGGGCATCCCTGACAAACGGACCAATGGCGGTCTCCCGGTCGGCGCCTCCTTGCCACTGTTCCTTCGGCACCTGCCACATCACGATACGTTTTCCGCTCATGGCTCTATTTCCTCATGACCTTGACCGCCTCCAGCCGTTTTAAGACCCCGAGGTCAAGCTGGTTGACGAACTCCGGACAGACAATGATGACGACTTGCTCCGCCGTTTCCCTGAACTGCTGTTTTTCCTCTGCCTCCAGACGATGAAAGTCTGCCGGGACCATAATTCCCACGGTTTGCTCAGGGAAGCATTTCTGCATGTCCAGCGCCTGCTCTATATCACGCTGGAGACACTGACTGAGCTCCACCACCTCTCTGGCCCGCAGCAACACGCACAGAACTGTGCCGCCCTTCAGGGGAACGCTTGCCTGCCCTTCCTGCCAGGGGAGCGGAATGTCCGCCTCGGATTCGTCTATCTGATACCTCTTGGCGCAGTATTCGGGATCAAAATCGATGGACACCAGGCGCTCGTCGTCCTCGAGCTCGATCACGGTTCCCTCGGCAGCGTCTGTTGCGGGCCGATGCTCTCGGCGTAAAAGATAGCGGTCGAGATAGCTTCCGAACATGGCGGTGCGGCCAATCAGCAGGTCATGATGAAAAAGATGCCAGACTTCGGGGCCGGGCCCATTGGCAAGGATGGTCTCCGGCGCCTGGCTCAAGGCCAGGATGATCTC
>CAZDYX010000040.1:0-4130 GCA_964509775.1 uncultured Desulfobulbia bacterium
TCGTTCCCACATTCACATGCGGTTTCTTGCGCTCAAACTTTTCCTTCGCCATATCACACCCCTCTAATCTTATTCACAATCTGTTGGCTTATATACTCCGGCACTTTCCCATACCGTAAAAACTGCATCGTAAAGGAAGCCCGCCCTTGGGTGGCAGATCGAACTTCGGTGGAATATCCAAACATCTCAGCCAAAGGAACATGGGATCTTACCACCTGGAGAACGGCTCTGGATTCCATCCCCACAACTTTTCCCCTCCTTCCGTTCAGATCTGAAATTACCTCACCGATATACTCTTCCGGCACCACAACCTCCAAGGCCATAATAGGCTCTAGGATTATAGACCCAGCATCCAACATCCCTTGTCTCATGGCCATAGAAGCGGCAACCCCATAAGCAAGTTCTGTTGCGTCCGTTTCATGGCAAGAGCCGTCCACCAACTCGACCTTTAAATCCACCAACGGATACCCGATCATCGGACCATTATCAAGACTGTACTTCACCCCTTTTTCGATAGCGGGAATAAATCTTTTGGGGATAACCTCCTCGCTGACGCTATTTCGGAATGAAAATCCAGCCCCACGTTCCTGCGGAAAAAGTTCGAGCCACACATGCCCGTATTGGCTACGTCCCTCGGTCAACTGATTAAACCTTCCTTCTACCCGCGAATATTTTGTGATCGTTTCTTTATATGCGACTTGGGGTTTTCCAACATTTCCCCTTACCCCGAACTCACGACCCAGCCGATCCAAAATTATCTCCAGGTGAAGCTCTCCCATACCTGATATTATGGTCTGCCCGGTATCTGGGTTGGTGGTAATATGGAAGGATGGATCTTCAAGCTCTATCTTTGCGAGACTTTCTGTAAGCTTTTCTTCCTCGGCCTTACTCTTCGGTTCAATAGCAATGCTTATAACCGGCTCTGGCACACTCAGAGACTCCAGCACCAATGGCGCCTCCGGATCACAGAGGGTATCGCCGGTCGTGGTAAATCGTAGCCCCACAACAGCGCCGATGTCTCCGGCCAACACCTCTTTCACCTCGGTGCGTTTGTTCGCGTGCATCTTTACAATACGGCCTATCTTTTCCTTTTTCCCCTTAGCCAGGTTGTAGACATGCATGCCAGAACGTAATACACCGGAATACACCCGTATATAGGCAAGATTACCGACAAAGGGGTCTGCCATAAATTTAAATGCCAAAGAACAAAACTTCTCTGTATCGCTTGTCTTTCTGATCTCCGTCTCCCCATGCGCATTCACACCGGTTACCGGAGGGACATCTATGGGTGAAGGCAGACAATCAACCACCGCATCAAGCAGTGGCTGCACTCCTTTATTCTTAAAGGCACTCCCGCACAACACCGGAACCACCTTTAAGTCAAGGGTAGCCTTTCTGATCGCCCGAATGATCTCGGGAACGGAAATTGGCGCTTCCTCAAGATATTTTTCCATGACCCCCTCATCGAAGTCGGCCAGATTCTCGAGAAGGGCCATTCGTGCGGCCGAAGATTGGTCTAAAAGCTTTGCGGGAATCTCAGTTTCTATAAGGTCAATCCCTTGAGATTCCTCGTCAAAATAAACTGCCTTTTCCCTAATGAGGTCAATAATCCCGACAAAATTTTCCGCCTCTCCATTTGGAATTTGGATCGGCAAAGGATTGGCATGCAGCCTTTCGCGAAGCATCCTCACGCAGCGGTCAAAATCAGCACCGACCCGGTCCATCTTATTGACAAACGCTATTCTTGGGATGCGATAATGATCAGCTTGGCGCCATACGGTCTCTGATTGGGGCTCCACACCACCAACCGAACAAAAAACCGCTACCACGCCATCAAGAACCCTAAGACACCTCTCAACCTCGATAGTAAAGTCGACATGCCCAGGGGTGTCAATCAAATTAATGGAGCAATCTCGCCAAAAACAGGTAGTGACGGCCGAGGTTATAGTGATACCCCGTTCTTGTTCCTGCTCCATCCAGTCCATGACGGTTGTGCCCTCATGGACTTCGCCAATTCTATGTGAACGACCTGTATAATAGAGTATTCTTTCGGTGGTTGTGGTCTTGCCCGCATCGATGTGGGCCATGATACCAATATTGCGTACTCGCCCCAAAGGGATCCTGTTTGCCACAACCGTTTTCTTTCCCCGTCACAATACTCTTGCCTATTCTACTAGACGTCCACAACCTTTTACCACCGATAATGCGCAAACGCCCTGTTTGCCTCTGCCATTTTATGTGTATCTTCTCGCTTCTTCACTGCCGAACCACGATTATGATATGCATCAATCAATTCTGCGGCTAGATTTTCGACAATGCTTTTCCCGCCTCTCTTCTTGGCAAACGAGATCAACCACCTTATAGCCAAGGCATTACGACGTTCAGGTCGCACCTCCACGGGCACCTGATAAGTAGCACCGCCCACCCGACGGGACTTTACCTCAATCTTTGGCCTTACCCTGTCCATCGCCTTATCAAATGCCACGTCAACAGTTGCATCCTGGACCTTTTTCTCAAGGATATCCAAGGCCCCGTAAAATATACCCTGGGCAATACTCTTCTTACCATTAACCATTATTCCATTAATAAATTTTGCAACCAACATACTGTTATATTTAGGATCAGGAGCTATCTCCCTTCTCGCTGCGACCTTTCGTCTCGGCATCTCAATCTACTCCCTGTTTCTGCACTTACCTGTCGACCTTCATCAAACTTATTTGGGCCGTTTCGCCCCATACTTGGAACGTCCTTGTCTTCTGTCAGCAACCCCCAAGGAATCAAGGGTCCCTCGGATAATATGATATCGTACACCAGGAAGATCCTTAACCCTACCACCACGAATAAGAACCACCGAGTGCTCCTGCAGGTTATGACCTATTCCAGGTATATAAGAGGTCACTTCAATACCATTCGTAAGACGTACCCTTGCCACCTTACGCAAGGCGGAATTCGGTTTCTTGGGGGTAGTTGTATACACCCGGACACAAACTCCACGCTTCTGCGGACAACTCTTTAAGGCGGGAGTCTTTGTCCTTTTTACTACCTTTTTACGTCCTTGCCTGACCAGCTGATTTATGGTTGGCATTAGTTAAGACACCTCCTGTAAACTCACTCCAAATCTTCAAACAATTATTCCTGTAAACAAGAATCAGCATTGATAATATATACACCTCCCCGTGTCAAGCTAAATTTCTTCACTCCACAAGGGTTCGATACTTCTCAAGCCCGGTACCGGCTGGAATCAGGCGACCCATAATCACATTCTCTTTCAGTCCCTCAAGGTTGTCGGTCCTTCCGGCAACGGCGGCATTGGTCAGTACCTTGGTGGTCTCCTGGAAGGATGCGGCAGAGATAAAACTATCTGTACTTAATGAGGCCTTGGTTACACCCAAAAGCAAAGGCTCGGCAACCGCCGGTTTATTACCCGAATTGATAATCTTTTCATTCTCTTCCTCAAACCGCCACCATTCCACCTGTTCACCAAGCATGAATGAACTGTCGCCGACCTCGATGATGTGCACGCGTCTAAGCATTTGCCGCACGATCACCTCTATATGTTTGTCATTGATCTTAACACCCTGCAGACGGTAGACCTCCTGGATTCCATTAACCAAGAAACGTGCTAATTCCTTCACCCCCAGGACCCGCAGGATATCATTCGGGTTGGGTGAGCCATCCATCAATGGTTCTCCAGCCTTAACATAATCGCCGGCATGAACGCTGACATGCTTACTCTTCGGTATAAGGTATTCTCGGGGTTCGCCCACATCCGGAGTAATGATCACCCTTTTTTTGCCCTTTGCATCCTTTCCAAAGGACACCCGGCCATCGATCTCGGAGATAATGGCATGTTCC
The DNA here is from genome assembly GCA_964509775.1 of uncultured Desulfobulbia bacterium. Lineage (GTDB taxonomy): Bacteria > Desulfobacterota > Desulfobulbia > Desulfobulbales > CAZDYX01 > CAZDYX01. The sequence goes on from CAZDYX010000040.1 coordinate 3,856, forward strand.
TTGGGTTTTCTGACCTCGAAGAGTTCGGCCACACGAGGCAATCCGCCGGTGATGTCCTTGGTCTTGGTGGTCTCCCGGGGGATCTTCGCGATCACCGTACCAGGTTCGATGATCTCACCCTCATTCACCGAAATAATCGCACTAACAGGCAACGAATAGCGAGCAACCTCATCTGAGCCGGTTATCTTGATTGTACGACCGCTCTCATCCTTAATTGAGATGCGTGGGTTGAGCTGCCCAACTGCGCTCCCCCGGGATTCAATGATCACCTTGCT
>CAZDYX010000040.1:4140-5938 GCA_964509775.1 uncultured Desulfobulbia bacterium
TCGCCTTACCGATCACCGGGTCGACCTTTTCCTGCATAGTGATACCTTCAATCACATCACCGAACTTTAACTTCCCGCCCACCTCACTCACAATAGGGATGGTATAGGGATCCCAATCGGCAAGGAGTGTTTGTGGTTCCACGAGCATACCCTCTTCAACTAGGAGCTGTGCCCCGTAATTCAAGGTATAACGCTCGCGTTCCCTACCTTCCGGGCCAACCATAGCAACGGCGCTGTTGCGGTTCATAACGACCATCTTGCCTAGCAAGTTACGCACATAGTGAACATTCAGAAGTTTCACATGACCGCCATGCCGTGCGCGCACCTCCGCCTGTTCCACCTGTTTTCTTGCTGTACCGCCGATATGGAAGGTTCGCATGGTCAACTGCGTACCCGGCTCGCCAATGGACTGGGCCGCAATAATACCTATGGCCTCGCCCACATTCACCATGTGTCCCCGGCCAAGATCACGGCCATAACATTTAATGCATACCCCCCTTCGTGACTTGCAGGTAAGGACAGACCGGATGAGTACCCGGTCTATGCCGGCATCATCAAGGATCTGTACGGATTTTTCCGTGATCTGTTCATTGGCGCGCACCAAAACCTCACCGGTAAAAGGGTCGGCCACATCTTCCAACGCCACCCTGCCTAAGATTCGCTCGCCGATCCCTTGAATAATGGCCCCGCCCTCAATAAGGGGTTCGGCCATAATGCCGTCGAGGGTATGGCAATCCTGCTCAATGATGGTCGAATCCTGGGCCACATCGACCAACCTGCGGGTAAGATATCCGGAGTTGGCGGTTTTGAGCGCGGTATCGGCCAAGCCCTTGCGGGCTCCATGGGTCGATATAAAATACTCCAAAACCGTGAGACCCTCCCGGAAGTTCGCCTTGATAGGAGATTCAATGATCTCGCCCGAAGGCTTGGCCATCAATCCGCGCATGCCGGCAAGTTGTTTGATCTGGTCCTTGCTCCCGCGCGCCCCGGAATCAGCCATAATAAAAATAGGATTAAAACTTGATGTTTCAATAAGTTCGTTATTTATATCGCGGACAAAATCCACCCCCATTTCGAGCATCATCTCCCGGGCCACATCATCGGTGGCCTTTGACCAGATGTCGACTATCTTATTATATTTCTCGCCGGCGGTGATGATGCCGTCTGCATACTGCCTTCCCACCTCCAGCACATCCTCCTCTGACTTGGCCAGGATAGTCTCCTTGTTCACCGGAATCATCATGTCATTGATCGATATGGATATGCCTGCCCGAGTTGCATATTCAAACCCGATATCCTTCAGGCGATCCGCCAAGATAACGGTTTCCTTGGTGCCGGTATGACGATAAACATAATCTATAAGGCGGGCCAGTTCCTTTTTGTTCATCACTTTGTTAATCTCGGCAAAAGGCACATGCTCCGGCAAAATTTCACTGAGCAATACCCGGCCCACGGTGGTGTCCGTCAATATTCCGTCGATCCTCACCCTAATCTTGGCATGAAGATGGGCCTCTCCGGCATCATAGGCGATTCGCACCTCCTCGCGTGAACCAAAGATTTTTCCCTCACCCTTGGCCAAGGGCCTTTCCCGTGTCATATAATAAATGCCCAGTACGATATCCTGGGTGGGGATAATAATTGGCTCCCCATTGGCAGGGGAAAGGATGTTATTTGTGGACATCATCAACACCCGTACCTCTACCTGGGCCTCCACTGAAAGAGGAACATGCACCGCCATCTGGTCGCCGTCGAAATCTGCATTAAAGGCCATACAGACCAGGGGATGGAGTTGGATTGC
>CAZDYX010000040.1:5948-6233 GCA_964509775.1 uncultured Desulfobulbia bacterium
CGAGGGCCATCTTCTTTGGCAGACCACACTGATGGAGACGCAGATGCGGACCAACCACGATAACCGTACGGCCTGAATAATCGACCCGTTTCCCGAGCAAATTCTGGCGGAACCGACCCTGTTTTCCCTTCAGCATGTCACTTAAGGATTTAAGGGGCCGTTTGTTCGGTCCGGTGATCACCCGTCCCCGCCGGCCGTTATCAAAGAGCACGTCAACGGCCTCCTGCAACATCCGCTTCTCATTTCGGATAATAATGTCCGGCGCATCGAGTTCCATCAATCGCT
>CAZDYX010000040.1:6243-7787 GCA_964509775.1 uncultured Desulfobulbia bacterium
GATACAGGTCGTTCAGATCAGAGGTGGCGAAACGACCGCCCTCCAGTGGAACCAGGGGGCGCAGATCGGGCGGCAATACCGGAACCACATCAAGAATCATCCATTCAGGCCGATTCCCTGAGTCCCTGAAGGCCTCCACCACCTTCAGGCGTTTCCCCAACTTTTGCCGCTTGGTCTGGGAGTTTGTTTTCTTCATCTCCTCCCGGAGATCAACCGAAAGGGTATTGAGGTCAAGGGCCGCAAGCAGCTCTTTAATGGCGGATGCCCCGATACCAATTCCCAGTCCCCGCCCTAACTCCTCCGTCAGTTGTCGTTTATTTTCTTCAGTGAGGAGAGCTCCTACAACTACGGAGGTATGTTCCGACTTGGTCACCACATAGGCTTCAAAATAAAGAATTTTCTCCAACTCTTTAAGGGTCATGTCAAGAAGGCTGCCAATCTTGCTCGGCAGACTCTTCAAGAACCAGATATGGGCAACCGGAGCGGCAAGTTCAATATGGCCCAATCGCTCCCGTCGCACCTTGGATTGGATAACCTCCACCCCACATTTTTCACATACCACCCCCCGATGCTTCATGCGCTTATACTTACCGCAATTACATTCATAATCCTTTACGGGGCCAAATATCTTGGCGCAAAAAAGACCATCCCGTTCCGGTTTAAAGGTGCGATAATTTATAGTTTCGGGCTTTTTTACCTCCCCATGCGACCAGTCACGGATCTTCTCCGGAGAGGCTATTGATATCCGTACCTTTCTATACGACACCGGTGCCTTCGGTTTGGTAAAAAAACTAAAAAGATCTTCCACTCTTTCCACCCTCTTTCGAAATATTTATCGTGAAAAATGAACCGACAATCACTTTCAAAAAGCGGCATGGTTCAACGTTCCCGGTTCAAGGGTTCAAGGTTAGGTTCCTGCAAACCGCCTTTTTCCAAACCTGGAACCGTGAACGTGGAACCTATTGAACCATGCCCAAAAAGCTATTCCACCAACTCCACATCAAGGCAAAGGCATTGGAGTTCCTTAACCAAGACATGAAAAGACTCTGGAAGACCAGCCTCCAGAAAGTTATTTCCCTTCACAATCTTTTCATACATTTTGGTTCTTCCACCCACATCGTCCGACTTGACCGTCAAAAACTCCTTCAAGGTATAAGCGGCGCCATAGGCTTCCATGGCCCACACCTCCATTTCACCGAGCCGCTGTCCACCGAACTGGGCCTTCCCACCCAAAGGCTGCTGGGTAACCAGGGAGTAAGGACCGGTGGAACGGGCATGGATCTTGTCGCCGACAAGATGGTGGAGTTTAAGCATATACATGACGCCCACCGTCACCTTGTTATCAAAGGGTTCACCTTTCTGTCCATCATAAAGGGTCACCTTTCCCATTTCCGAGGCACCGGCCTCCACCAACAGCCGTCTGATTTCTTCCTCCTCGGCACCGTCAAACACCGGAGTGGCCATGTGAATTCCCGAACCAAGCTCTCTGGCCAGCCCCAAGATCTCCTCATCGGTTTTTTTCCCCACCAGGGCCTTATACTCCT
>CAZDYX010000040.1:7797-15372 GCA_964509775.1 uncultured Desulfobulbia bacterium
AATTAACTTTAATTTATTCTTCAGGGTCAACACATCAAACCCCTCCGACAACCTCTGTATTTGCTGCCCCAATTGTTGGGCAGCGAGTCCCAGGTGGGTTTCAAGGAGCTGGCCCACATTCATTCGAGAAGGTACGCCCAAGGGATTAAGCACAACATCCACCGGCGTGCCGTCTGCAAAAAAAGGCATATCCTCCTCGGGGAGAAGACGAGAGACCACGCCCTTGTTGCCGTGACGACCGGCCATCTTGTCACCAACAGCGAGTTTACGTTTCGTGGCCACACAAACCTTTACCATCTTAATCACCCCGGGCGGTAAGTCATCTCCCCGGCGCAACCGTTCAATGCGGGCTTCATATTCTAATCGCACCGAGTTTATCTGCCGTTCATAACGCTGGAAAAGAAGATCAATCTCTCCCTCCAGGTTTTCACGCCCCTCGAACTCGATCTTGCGCATGGATGAAAGATCCACATCCTCTAAGGCGGCTGGCGTTATTTCCTCGCCTTTTTTTAATACCACCGCCCCCTTTTTATTGACCACCTCAGCAAGGGCTTTGCGGTTAACAAAAAAATTTAAAATATTTTTCCGAACACTTTTCTTAAGACAACCGATCTCGTCATCCTGATCCCGACGGAGCCTGGCCACCTCATGTTCCTCAATGGCCATGGCCCGTTCATCCTTTTCCACCCCCCGTCTGGAAAAGATCTTGGTATCAATGACAATACCCTGTACCCCCGGAGGAATCCGCAAGGAGGTGTCCTTTACATCCCCAGCCTTTTCACCGAATATGGCCCGAAGAAGTTTTTCCTCAGGTGAAAGCTGCGTCTCTCCTTTGGGCGTAATTTTTCCCACCAGGGTATCACCAGGCTTCACCTCGGCACCAATGCGGACGATCCCGCTTTCGTCAAGATTTTTCAGGGCCTCCTCGCCCACATTGGGAATATCGCGAGTAATCTCCTCGCGGCCCAACTTGGTGTCCCGGGCCACGGTTTCAAACTCCTCAATGTGGATAGACGTAAAGGTGTCATTCTTAAGGAGACGTTCGCTGATCAGAATTGAGTCCTCAAAGTTATAGCCATTCCATGGCATAAAGGCGATCGTCACGTTTTTTCCCAAGGCCAACTCCCCCTGTTCACAACAGGGACCATCAGCAAGAATATCACCTTTTTTTACCCGCTGACCCGGCAGAACCCGCGACACCTGATTAAAACAGGTATTTTGATTGGATTTGACAAACTTATTCAAGCGATAGATGGCAATACCGGTCGAAAATCCATCGGTTCCCGGCTGGTCATAGCGGACCACAATGCGATTTGCATCCACCTCCTCCACAACCCCTTCACCTCCGGCCAAGACACAAACCCCTGAATCCCGGGCCACGATCTTCTCCAGACCGGTTCCCACCAAGGGGGCGGAGGAGCGCAACAAGGGCACCGCCTGCCGTTGCATGTTGGATCCCATGAGCGCACGGTTGGCGTCATCATTTTCCAGAAAAGGAATAAGCGAGGCCGCTACACTCACCAACTGGTTGGGGGCAATATCCTTATAGGTGATGGAGTCAGTGTTTAGCAAAATCACTTCGCCATCCTTACGGGCAATAACATTTTCTTCGACCATTTTTCCATCTCCATCCAGCCGCACCTTGGCCGAGGCAATGGCATGCCCCCTCTCATCAGAGGCGGAGAGGAACGCCACCTCTTCGGTCACCTTAAGGTTCCTCACCTTCTGGTAAGGGGTCTCAATAAAGCCGAAGCGATTAAGCCGCGCATAGGTGGCCAAGGATACGATCAGACCGATATTCGGTCCTTCCGGAGTCTCCACCGGACACACTCGGCCGTAATGGGTGGGATGGACGTCCCGTACCTCAAATCCTGCCCGTTCTCTTGATAATCCGCCTGGACCCAGGGCACTTAAACGGCGTTTATGGGTCACCTCGGATAAGGGATTGGTTTGATCCATGAACTGGGACAACTGGCTGGTGCCAAAAAACTCCTTGATCGCCGAGGATACCGGTTTGGGATTAATGAGGTCATGGGGCATAAGGGCCTCAATCTCCTGCAGACTCATCCTTTCCTTGATGGCCCTTTCCATCCGCACCAGTCCCATCCGGTATTGATTTTCAACCAGTTCACCAACCGAACGGACCCGCCGATTCCCCAGATGGTCAATATCATCAACCGGTCCTTGTGAATCCTTCAGACGAACAAGTTGCCGAACCGATTCAATGATATCCTCCTTGGAAAGGATACGTTGGGTAATGGGAATATCCAACCCCAGTTTCTCGTTCAACTTAAAACGGCCCACCTCGGAAAGGTCGTAGGTGTCCGGGTTAAAAAAGAGGTTATCGAAAACCGTTTTAGCCACCACCATTGTTGCCGGACTGCTGGGACGCAACCGCCGGTAGATTTCCAGCAAGGCATCCTCAGAGGTCATAGCCCGATCAAGGGCCAGAGTCTTGCAGAATGAGTCGGTAATCTTGATCCCATCGATGTAAAGGACCTCAAAAGAAGGAACACCACTCTCGATAATTTTCACAATGGCCGAAGAGGTAATTTCTTCATTGCACATGACTAGCACCTCACCCGTTTGCGGATGAACAATGTCATGAGCAACAATCACATCAATAAGTGCCTCCGGCTCTATATTAAGATATTCAAGACCGATCTTATCGAGGCGACTCGCCACGTTCTTGGTAATTCTCTTATTCTTCTTGACCACCACATCGCCGGTTGCCGCGTCAATTAAGTCCTGTGGCGCCTTCTGGCCAATCATAATCTGGGGATCAAAAACTTTTTTAAGCTGCTGGTCAACAACGACAATTTTTTCGGTAAGATAAAAAAGACGGAGTAATTCCTGGGCATCGTATCCCAGTGCCTTCAGCAGGGTTGAAACCGGAAATTTACGTCGTCGGTCAATACGGACATAAACGACATCCTTGGCGTCAAATTCAAGATCAATCCATGATCCGCGAACAGGGATAAGACGTGCCGAATAGAGGAGCTTCCCGCTTGAATGGGTCTTACCTTCATCATGGCTGAAGAATAGACCTGGCGAACGTTGGAGCTGGCTCACAATAACCCGCTCGGTACCGTTAATGACAAATACACCGGTTTTGGTCATTAAGGGAATACTGCCCATATAGACCTCTTGCTCTTTGATATCCCGGATGTGTTTGGTCTCGGTTTCCTCCTCGGTGTCAAAAGTGACCAGACGTACCGTAATCTTGACCGGTACCTCATAGGTCATGCCCCGCTGCAAACATTCTTCCATGGTATATTTGGGTTCACCAAGGGTATAATGCACATACTCAAGGGAACATGCACCATTCAACTCGGTTATCGGAAACACACTATTATATACTGTTTGCAGTCCTTTATCTTCCCTGTCGTCGGGATCGACGTTTGCTTGAAGAAAATTCTCATAAGACAACTTTTGCATCTCGATGAGATGTGGAGGATCCATGATCGGAATCGTTTTCGCAAAGCTTTTCCGCACCCTGTTAAAAGTCTTCATTCAGTATTGCCCCCTACAACTGCTATAATTATATGCCATCACAACTAACAGCGGGACGAAAAAATCATCCCTTCCCCACAAACCAATAACGCCACGAGGGCAATACCCCCGTAGCGTTATTGGCTCGTTTCCTTATTTTTCTAGCAATTTGTGTGACAAGTGCGCAAGCTATCTCTTCTTATCAAGAAATTCTATTAATATCTACTATTTCAGTTCTACCGTACCACCCGCGGCTTCGATCTTTTTCTTGATATCCTCGGCCTCGTTCTTTGAAATACCTTGTTTTACCGGTTGCGGCGCTCCTTCAACCAAGTCCTTGGCCTCCTTCAGCCCAAGACTGGTAATAGCCCGAACCTCTTTAATAACCTGTATCTTCTTATCGCCTGAGCCGGTAAGTATAACATCAAACTCCGTCTGCTCTTCCACCGGAGCTGCGGCCTCCGCAGCTCCGGTCCCACTAGCCGCTGCCATGGCAACCGGCGCCGCCGCAGTTACACCGAACTTGTTTTCCATTTCTTTAATAAGCTCGGAGAGCTCCAGTACACTCATATTGCCAATAAATTCCACCACCTGATCTTTGGTTATCGTCATGTTCGGTACCTCCTGGTATTCAATGTAAGATTATCAGTTTACAGTTTGTTCTTTCTTATCCTTTATGGCCTGCAAGGTGTAGAGAAATTGTCGCGGTATCCCACTCAAAACCTGAACAAATCTGGTTGGCACTACGTTCATAAGTGCCAGAAGCTTGGCCAGTAACACCTCTCGCGGCGGCAACTGGGCAAGCGACTTAATATCCTCCGCACTCAATACCTTCCCATTAAGCGCTGCCGCTCTAAGAGTAAGCAGGGGGTTATCCTTACTAAAATTATTAAGGATCTTTGCCGGGCCAACAGGATCATCATATGAAACCGCAATAGCCGAGGTCCCTTCAAAATAATCTTTAAGGACTTCGAATTCCGTACCCACAACCGCCTTTCTGAGGAGCGTATTTTTCGCCACCCGGTACTCAATACCCTTGGCACGCAATTGCCGGCGCAGTTGATCTACCACCGGGACAGTAAGGCCTCGATTGTCAGTAATAACAGCTAATTTGGCCTTGACAAATTTCCCGTGCAGGTCATCCAACAACGCGGCTTTTTGTTCCCGTTTCAAGCTCATCACCCTCCTTTTTTCCTATGTGGATCGCGGGTCATAATTTGAATCAAGTCAAACAACAAACCTTCACCGAACTTACACCACCAAAAACATACTAAAGAAACACGAACCTTAATAGTAATTTGATGTCTGAGAAGGTCAGCAGCGCTGATTAAACACTCCCGTGTACCCACCGTCTTCGACATTTGGCCTTTTTGTTTTATCTGGCCATCCACTCAAACGCTTTTATACAATCATTGAAACTGCTCAGGTTGTTTAGGCTGTAGGCTGTTAGCCGTTGTGTATTGACCTCATGAAAGCGCCCATTGAAACGATTTGAGTTTCATATGGTCAGCTTAATCTTCTCCCTACAGTCTAAAAGACTACAGCCTATCCCCCTGAGCAGTTCCCAATCCTTCACGATCTTTTGACCAGAGTTCTTATTTCCATGGAATCAAGTTTTATCCCCGGGCCCATGGTGGTTGACAAGGCGATACTTCGCACATAAATGCCTTTGCTGGCGGATGGTTTCAATTGAAAAATTTTATCCACAAAGGTAATCACATTATCCTTCAATTTTTCAATTCCAAAGGATGCCTTGCCAACCAAGGCCTGTACGACCCCTGCCTTATCAACCTTAAAATCAACCTTACCGGCCTTTATCTCCTTCACTACCCTGCCGACATCAAAGGTCACAGTACCAAGCTTGGCATTGGGCATTAACCCTCGGGGGCCAAGGATCCTGCCAATCTTACCGACTGTTCCCATCATATCAGGGGTAGCTACCGTACGTTCAAACTCAAGCCAGCCGCCTTTTATTTTCTCAACCAATTCATCCCCGCCAGCATAATCGGCTCCGGCATCGAGGGCCTCTTTTTCTTTATCACCCTTTGCAAAGACCAAAACCCTCTCAACTTTTCCTGTCCCGTTGGGTAAAACCACTGTTCCTCTTACCATCTGGTCGGCATGCCGGGGATCTACCCCCAATTTCATAGCCACATCAACAGATTCATCGAATTTAGCGAATTTTACCTTTAATGCCAACTCAATGGCCTCATCAAGGCCGTATAGTTTAAGTCTGTCGACATCCACTCTGGCATTCGTGTATTTCTTCCCTCGCCTGGCCATATAATATTCTCCTTACCGTTCTCATCCTTTAACAGTAATCCCGGCACTTCGCGCAGTTCCTTCTATAATCCGCATGGCAGCGTCTAGATCATTTGCGTTCAAGTCAGGAATTTTTAATTGGGCAATCTCTCGAATCATTTCCCTGGTCACCACCGCAACCCTGTCTTTCTTAGGATTGCTTGATCCCTTATCAAGCCCTGCTGCCTTTAGAAGTAAAACAGATGCCGGAGGGGTCTTCGTTATAAATGTAATAGAACGATCCGCATAAATTGTAATGACAACAGGGATAATCATATCCCCTTGCCCTTGTGTTCTGGCGTTGAATTCCTTACAAAACTGCATAATATTTACGCCATGCTGGCCCAAAGCAGGTCCTACAGGCGGGGATGGAGTTGCCTTGCCAGCAGGAATCTGGAGCTTTACATAACCGGTAATCTTTTTTGCCATCGTCTATCTCCCCACTATAATCATCAGTTTTTAGCAACTTGGACAAACTCAAGCTCTACTGGCGTTGCTCGACCAAAGATACTAACTAATACCCGAACTCGTCCCTTATCCGGAAAAACCTCATCGACAACCCCCTCAAAGTTGGAAAAGGGGCCATCAACAACCCGCACTGAATCACCTTCTTCAAAGATAACCTTAGGCTTGGGCTTTAAGGCCCCATCCTTCATCCGGCCTAAAATTTTCATCGCATCGATATCGTCCATAGGAATCGGATTTTGATCTCCGCCTATGAAACCTGTAACCTTGGGGGTTCCCCTTACAATATGCCAGGTACTGTCATTTAACTCCATATTGACAAGAATATAACCCGGAAAAAATTTACGGGAGGATGTCTTTTTTTTCCCTCTGATCATCTCCACAACCTGTTCGGTCGGGACCAATACCTCTCCGAAGGAATCATGCAATCCCTCTTTTTTGATCCTTTCCATCAAGGCGGTTTTTACCTTTTCCTCAAATCCGGAGTAGGTATGTACTATAAACCATTGCCGTTCCATTGGGTTAAACGCCCTCACCCGAGAATAAATTCAATCATTTTCCCTAATACCAAATCGACAATTCCGAGATAAAAGGAAATAAGAATCACCAAAACAACAACAACACCCGTGGTACCCAGGGTGATTTTCTTGTCCGGCCAGACAATCTTCAGCGCCTCTGCCCTCACCTCTGCAAAATATTGTTTAATACGCGGAATAATAGACTCGCGCGCGCCTTCAACCAAAGACTTGCTATCTTCAGGTTTTTTTTCTTTCTCAATCTTAGTTGAAGCCTTCTGTTTTGCTGTCTTTCCCTCGCTCTTTGCTTTCTCTCCCGCCTTATCTTTTTCTCTCCCGCCGCCCATGAAGGTCCCCATACTCTAGCATCTAAATAATATTGTATTGTACAACTCAACAATAAACAATTCATGGCAGGCCAGGAGGGACTCGAACCCCCAACACCCGGATTTGGAGTCCGGTGCTCTACCATTAGAGCTACTGGCCTTAGCAACTTTTATTTTGTTTCTTTATGGACGGTATGTTTTCTACAGAAACGACAATATTTCTTAAATTCAAGTTTTTGCGGGGTATTTCTCTTGTTTTTTGTCGAAGTATAATTTCGTGATTTACAAGTTGTACATCCGAATGTAATTATTTCACGCATCGTAAAATTTCCTTTAAAAAAAAACAATCCAGGGTAATTCTTCTGACTGAATCACCCTGGATTGTTTTTAACCGTTCTAGGCAATTATTTCGCTGATAACACCAGCTCCAACCGTGCGGCCACCTTCCCGTATTGCAAACCGCAATTCCTTTTCCA
>CAZDYX010000041.1:0-3648 GCA_964509775.1 uncultured Desulfobulbia bacterium
AAACCGACCGCTCCGGGAGTCGGCCTTGCGGTTGCGGGCCTTCCGTAAGCGGCTAGCGGTCGAGACCGGTATCGAGGCGGTGCGCGGCGTGGAAGGCGCGGCGGCGCGTTGCTATTTTGAGGCCTTCCCGCAACTCCTGCGGACCGACGGGTTCGAGTTTCGCGGCCGGAACCGCCGGCCGCCGCGTGACCCGATCAACGCCCTTCTCTCCTTTGCCTATACCATGTTCACCAATGAGGTGATCTCCGCCGTGCAGGCAGCCGGACTCGACCCCTATCTCGGCGCCCTGCATACGGCCGAGCACGGTCGGCCCTCGCTCGCCTGCGACCTGGTCGAGGAGTGGCGGACGCTCGCCGACCGGCTGGTGCTCACCCTCGTGAACCGGCGGCTGGTCGGGCCGGGCGATTTCGTGATCCGGACGGCGAACCCGAAGGGGCTCCGGCCGGTGGAAATGAAGCCCGCCACCATGCGGGCCTTCATTCAATCATACGACCGGCTGATGGCCACGCGCCTTGCCGATCCCTACACCGGGGAGCAGACGATCATCCGTTGGCTTATCCACAGCCAGGCCAGACGGTTCGGCCGCTTTCTTGTAAACCCGGCGGAGGAATACCGGCCGGTCGTGATCAGCTCGGAGTAAGGGCGGATGTTTGTCATTGTCTCTTTCGACATTTCGGACAATCGGGTACGATACCGGGTGGTAAAGGCGCTGAAAGGGGCAGGCTACCGGATCCAGAAGTCGGTCTTCGAGTGTCCGAACCTGACCGAGAAGCGGCTTGCGAAACTGAGGGAACGGCTCGCCGCCCTGATCGATCATGCCACGGATTCGATCCGGTACTACCGGCTCTGCCGGGCCTGCCTCGCCGAGGTGGCCTGGGACGGCGGCGGGCAACCGCCCCGGGATGAAAATTGTGCGGTGATATGAGGGTAATGGTCTGGCTTACCGATGGACCTCAGGAAACCGGGTGGTAGTATTGTTAAAATTGATCGTAATGTTTTGAAGTTTCAGGTAAAAATAAGGTCATACATGTCTTTGACATCCGTCGTTTTTGATATGTTGAATCATTTCACTCGGTTGAACTATGTGACCGTATGGTCGCGCGGCGTTGCCGAGGAACGAAAACAGGAAAAATGGATGGTCCGTCATTTTGTCCTTGCCACCGCTTGATTTAATTCGATAAATTAGGGTTGGAGGGCTGGCCCCCTTGCCCCGTTCTAGGGGTTTGCGACACTTCCCCTCCTTTTTTTATTTTATCACTCAAAAAGGGCCGGCCCCCTTGCCCCGTTCTAGGGGTTTGCGACGTTTGCTCTCGGCTAACGCATATGCAGGTATTTTAAGGGCCGGCCCCCTTGCCCCGTTCTAGGGGTTTGCGACCGCAGGGTTCATCAAGTATCCACTTTCTCATGATTGGGCCAGCCCCCTTGCCCCGTTCTAGGGGTTTGCGACAGAGATATCAGGCTCGTCCCACAGGTATTTTTTCATAGGGCCGGCCCCCTTGCCCCGTTCTAGGGGTTTGCGACATCCCTGGTACGTTGTGAACTCCAGGGGGGAGTCAAAGGGCCGGCCCCCTTGCCCCGTTCTAGGGGTTTGCGACTCCACACCCCTGGTCGGGTGATCCTGACCACTGCTCCGGGCCGGCCCCCTTGCCCCGTTCTAGGGGTTTGCGACCAACAATCAATGCTGCAAAAAATAATCTGGTAAAATGGGCCGGCCCCCTTGCCCCGTTCTAGGGGTTTGCGACATAATTAACTATTGAAATTATTGAAGAAAGATTGTTTGGGCCGGCCCCCTTGCCCCGTTCTAGGGGTTTGCGACTTCTTTGATGCGTGGTTTCCAAATTTCTTGTTTTGGGCCGGCCCCCTTGCCCCGTTCTAGGGGTTTGCGACCAATCGATGCAAATGCATTCGCTTTCCGTGATCTGAGGGCCGGCCCCCTTGCCCCGTTCTAGGGGTTTTGCGACACCCGGTTCCAGGCAGCCAGGCTGTCAGGCGGCATGGGCTGGCTTCTTTGCCCCGTCTTTAGCCCGTAGCTCGCAGGTTAGGTTAGGCGCCCTTTGCCGTAACCCAACAATCAATTTTCCATTAATCTTTCTCGTCAGGCGGATTCCGTGTCCTTGTCGGGTTACGGCCAAAAAACGGCCTAACCCGACCTACGATTACTGACGCCTTGGGAGGGGCGAGGATGTTTCGTCCGCAACAAGTGCCTCTAAGCGGCGCATTCGGGCAATCAACACTCAGGGGTCAAGTGTGGGTAACAGTCAGTTTGAAGGGGTAGGGTGGGGGTGAACGGTTACCTTCACGGTTTTTTATTTTTTTCGGTCCCAACGTATTTGACATTTCATGCAGGTTTTACTATGTTCCGCGTGGTGGGTCGTCTTTGCCAGGCCCAGCCGATATGATGGTTTTGTAAATAGGTCGAAAGGCCTGGATTGTCGACTTGTAACCCAAGCACTTATTCATTTTGTCACGTCGGCGATGCGGATTTTTACGCGGCCGATAATTAATAATTATCAGGAGAGCCTCTTGCAAAAGTCATAAAAGCCGTAGATTTGTCATTTCGACCAACGGGAGAAATCTTAAGGAAATCAACGCGGTGAAAGATTCCTCACTTCGTTCGGAATGACAATAATGGACTTTTGCAAGAGGCTCAGGAGATATCAATGGCCAACGTGGTGGTTGCCGGTGCCCAGTGGGGTGATGAGGGCAAAGGGAAGATCGTTGATCTGCTTTCCCGGTATGCTGATTGTATTGTCCGTTTTCAGGGAGGAAACAATGCCGGTCATACCCTGGTAGTGGGCGGTAAACAATATATTTTTCATCTCATTCCTTCCGGTATCTTGTATGAAGGAAAAAGATGCATGATCGGCAACGGCGTGGTGTTGGATCTTGCGGTGCTGCTTGAGGAAATTAGGAAACTCGAGACAAACGGTCTCACGGTTTTGCCGGGACGTCTTACTATCAGTGAAAACGCGCATCTCATTATGCCCTACCATAAAAGTTTGGACCTGGGGGCCGAGGCCAAGAAATCGGGGGGCAAGAAGCTAGGCACGACCGGTCGGGGGATCGGGCCGTGTTATGGGGATAAAATTACCCGCAAGGGCATCAAGATGGGAGATCTTCTTGATCAGGAGCTTCTTCGGGATAAACTTGCCGAAAACGTGGCGGAGAAAAATTATTTACTCACGGAGCGGTACGGTGTTCCGCCGGTTTCTTTTGAGGAAATCTATGATCAGTTCCAAAAATATGCCGAGATATTTGCGCCCTATATCGGGAACGTCTCGGTGCTTCTTGATGTTGCCCGTAAAGAAGGGAGACATATCCTTTTTGAAGGGGCACAGGGGACTCAGCTTGATATAGACCATGGGACGTATCCCTATGTCACTTCCTCCAATACCGTGGCCAGCAATGCCTGTACCGGAACCGGTTTTGGCCCGACCCATATCAACGCGGTCCTTGGGATTTGCAAGGCCTACACGACCCGGGTGGGAGCGGGGCCGTTTCCCAGCGAACTTTTCGAAGAGGTCGGTGACACCCTGCAAAAAAAAGGCGGGGAGTTCGGGGCCACCACCGGACGGAAACGTCGTTGCGGCTGGCTAGATGCGGTGGTGGTGAACGAGGCGGTGCGGGTCAATGGGTTGAGCGGCCTGG
>CAZDYX010000041.1:3658-15313 GCA_964509775.1 uncultured Desulfobulbia bacterium
TGGCCGACCAAGAAGATGTGGATGGTTTGATGCGGAACTTATTCGTTTTGCCAGCCAACTTAATAGTTTTACAGAACTTGTAATTACCAAGCTTGACGTGTTGAGCGGTCAACCAGTGTTGAAAATTGCAACTGCCTATGATCTTGAGGGGAAAAAGATTGTTGCTATGCCGGGAAACATCAGGAAGGTAGCTCTTCTTAAACCGGTCTATGAGGAAATGCCGGGTTGGCAGGAGGACATCAGAAACATCCGGGCCTTCGATGACCTCCCGGGTGCCGCACGAAATTATATCAGCAGGATCGAGGAGTTGACGGAAACCCCGGCCGCCATAATTTCCGTGGGACCGGACCGGGAGGAGACAATCGTGCTCAGGAATCCATTCTTATCGTGATAGTTCCTCCGTTGGGAGGGAAAGATGGGAGTTGATATCGGCAAGTGATTTTTCCACCACCTCGGCAAGGATGTTGTTCATAAGTTCCTGCGCCTGGTCCAGGCTGAAGGCGACGGTTACCAGAGACGTCGTTGCCTCAATCCTTTCCTGATGTGTTATCGCCTGTTTCCTGGGATCGGCAAAAATAACAACCAGTTTGACCTTACAGGTATATTCGGTCTGCAAGAGGTCGCTATTGACCGTTATGGCAAAATCTTCTATGAAACCACCGATCACCATGTCCCCCCAACCCGGGATAGTGCTATTACTCGTGCCGTCCCACACGTCAGTTACCCTGGTTGCCGTATAGCCTCTGTTTTCCAGGTAGGTCTGAAAGGCCACGGCTATAGCCGCTGCCGGGGCTTCCGGTAAGGAAATAAAATTAATCTCGTTATCCTTTTTACCCAAGAATCTCCGGTCCATAACCACCCTCTTGTCGTTGAAGAGGGCCACGGTCATGGATCTATTCTCCTTTTTTCCCGTTTGGGTCTTGGGAAGATAAGACAGATTGAGGGGATAAGTGGAGAGGGTGGCGCAGGAGAAAAGGAAAAGGAGCATGAAAAATATAGTGCTTTTCGTAGAGGATCGCATTGTTTCTCCGTAAGGGATTTACCGTGAAAATAGAATTCAGGAGTCAGGAGTCAGGAGTCAGAATACGGAAGTAAAGACAAGCTGGACATGTTTAGGGCGAATTCTGACTCCTGACTCCTGAATTCCTTTTCATGATTTTGGGGGTTCCCTACTGTGCCACTTCTTGCGCCCCTGCAAAAACATCCGCCATATCCATAGCTATTTTGGCGATCATATTGGGCATCACCTGGCTGGAATCTGGTAGCAGAATAGGTGGGGGTGAAACCGACCCCTTGAGACGGCTTAAAAAATCCACCTTCGGGCAACGAAGGGGTTCTTCCATGGTCTGTTCAACATACCAGACGGTGTTGCCGCTGTCCACGTTTAAGAGCCGCACCGAGATATCCACCATGGAGCCGCCCACGTCGGTTCCGGTCAAGGCATAATTCACCTGGCCGGCCAGTACCAAATCAACCTTGTTTCTCCTGCCGATTTCTATTGCCTCGTTTGAGGTATGGGAATATTCCTCCAGCCGTTTAATACGGGTAAAGGCACGTTTGCCGAGCAGGATATCCTTAAATATTTCTGCCACGCCCTCCCCTTTGGTCTGGGGTAAATTGTGGGGCATTATAAAAGGTAGTATACCTACGGTCGCCCCCTGATAGATATTGGCCGCCGGGTGGATATAAACCACTGGCGCCCCTTTCTGGATGGAACCCTCTGGGGTGCGCCCTATTTTTACCGAGGTGCAAGAAATGGTCAGAAATACCATGGAAATGATGGGAATGAATCTCGAGTGCATGCGGATCTCCTTACCTTTCATATGCCGAGAGCTCTGTATCCGCGAGATGGGAGCCGGTAATGAGGGCGTTGATGGCTTGTGTCCTTTGGATCTCCATGCCGGCCACGGACACGATTTCTTGCGTGACACAATCAAGAAGGCGGATGTTTACAATGACCGTTTTTGGGGTGAGGGAATAGGTTCCCACCACCACGGCCGCGGCGGGATATTCGGTGGCGATGAGCCGGGCATCGCGGGTTAACATGAGTTCGCCGGTATTATTCTTTATGAGAAGTTCTGTTGACTTCCGTACTTCCACTATCCCGAAACCACAATGGAAGAGTCGGGTCGCCAGGGATTCGGTAAGGGTTCTGCCAAAGCCTGAGGTTTCATATAAATCGTCAAGATTGACCACCGAGGTCATGATGATATGTTTTTTGTAAATTTCAGAATTAAGAAGATTGCTGGACAGTTGAAGGGCAAGATTCTCTCCGATACCAAAAAAATCAGGGGTGATAACGGAGACGGTGCCCCCAGGGCGGTTTTTTGTGCCACAGCCGGTCATGGTCCCGGACATCAGGAAGGCCAAAAGAATCACGCAAAACCATAATCCTTTGGTGCTAAACGTGTTCATAGCGTTACTATCTCTTTTCAACGATCATCTTTTCGGTAAGTTTTACTCTCTCCAATGCCGCTTCCTTGAGTTCTGGGGAAGAGGCCGCGGAAGCGGACAGGGAAAATTGTTCTCGCGCCAGTTCATACCGGCTTTGGTAAAGATATTTGATCCCGCGTTGGTAGCAAAATTCGGCATACTTGGCGATTTGAACATTAGGGTCCTTCTCCCTGGTACTGCCGGGAATCCAGGACGGAAGATTAGAGCAACCGGTCAATGCCGGTATCGATAGCAGGATATATACGACCAAAACCAGAAGTTTATTAAGCAGGTTCGGATGGAATTTCCCCATATTCCTTTCCCCCATTTTGCTTGATAAGATTTTTCAATCTTGTCGACCATCGATTTTTTCTAAGCTCCTGACCTTTACGGGTACTATATGTCGGGAGGGGAGGGATTCGTTGGCCAACAGTTGTAGTGTCGTCCAATTTTGGTCAATCACCAACTGAGCACTGGATAAAACCAGGGCATCGGCATTTCGCAAAATACGGGCATTGATCAGAAGCTGGTCCACTGTGACCGAGTAAGTCCCCACTACCATGGCCTGGGATGGATGGGCCAGCTTAAGCTCCTTCATGTCCCTTGATAGTCCATACTCACCGAAGTCCTCTTCAATCATGATACTCGGGGATTTACGTATATCTAATACGTCTAACCCCGCCCGTTGCAGTTCGCCGATGAGCTGTTCGCCGATATAACGCCCTAAAGAGGAGGTCTTGTAGAGATTGTCCAGGTTAACGAAGGTGCTGACGGTCAAGGTATAACCTTCCGAAAGAAGACCAGGTGAATTTGCGAAAAGTTGGTTTGCCAGTTCTCGAATCATGAGCTTAAGTTCGGTTCCGGCCTGCTCTGGAATTTTTGTTTTTTCCTTGTCCTGTTCGTGGCTGCGAAGCCCGAAAAGATTCCAGGAAAATATGTCCCAGAAGTTTTTTCCTTGTTCGGCTGACGAGAAGAGCCGACTGGTACGATACACGTAATCGGCGGGTACCTCGTGGGGGTAGTTGTAATAATAGTTTTGATATGGTTTGATATCATCCCCGTATCCACGGGCCGGGAGGCAGAAAATAAAGAGCAGTATGATTGCAGGTATCCACAATTCCCTTATTTTCTTCATGACGAGTCCTCCATTACGCATTCTCATGGGTTAAAAACATATTCCGGATATTCCTCCCGAACACCTCGCCAAGATGATCCAAAGGCCGCACCGAGTGGATCGATCTCGCCAGCTTGCGGGTTCGTTTGGTAGGGATAGACGACATCTTGGGTCTGCTTCCTGATAAGGGGAGAGTCTAAATAAATGTCCACATTGACCAGGGAAGAGTGAAGTCCGCTGTTGCATGCAGGAACGGAAAATAGCATTGCCAGGAGTATTGTTATTCTTGGCAGCCGGGTTCCACCGGATATTTTATCATTATTTAATGTCAAAGATTTGGGCATGATAGTCGATAAATTGGCATATATTGTCTAACATGTTAATTTTATATATATTTTGGTGTGTTGGTTTTTTGTCTGTCGCACGCTTCGTCGGATGAAACATCGGATGAAACAATGGAAAAATATGCCTTCAGGCTATTTTTTTCCCATCCAGTCCTCGTCATATGATCATTCTCAAAAGAATGCAGTTCGAGTGATAACATAGTTAACCGCCTGTTTTAACATCACTAAAGCAATTTATTAATGCATCAATGCTGTTAGGGGGAAAGAGTGCCGGGCAGCTTAATTTCATGATTATGCAGTATTTATGCCAAGATGGGTTGCTGAAGTCAGGGGTTGTGGCCGGCAAAAGGGGATAGTATAAAAAAAATATTTACCCTTGTTGGGCTTTCCGGTATATTTATCTATTTTAAGCAAAAATAACGTGATTAGAAAAACAGGAGGACATGTTCTCATGGCACGTATTACTGTTGAGGATTGCCTTTCCATGATTGGCGAGGAAAATCGTTTTGCCCTTATCCATCTTACCGTGGCAAGGATTAAGCACCATCGGCAAGGACAGCCTTTCCTTGTTAAAGGGAAAAACAAGGAAGTAGTTATGACTTTGCGGGAAATAGCAGGCGGGAAGGTAACCTTTAGCAATCTCCAGGAATTGAGTAAAGGAGATCAGCAGGGTATGAAGGGTGAGGATTCGGCTAATCCCAATCAGAAAACACACTTATGATAAAGAAGGATTATTACGAGGTATTGGGCGCCTCGCGATCAGCCTCCGTGGATGATATTAAAAAGGCATATCGCAGGCTCGCCATGAAAAACCATCCTGATAGGAATCCTGACGATACGGAGGCTGAGGAGCGGTTTAAGGAGGCCACCGAGGCCTATGAGGTCTTGGGTGATCTGGAAAAGAGGAAGATTTACGATCGTTACGGCCACGAAGGCCTGCAGAGCAGCGGCTATAGCGGGCCAGGTAATTATGAAGATATCTTTGCCAGTTTCGGTGATATTTTTGAGGATCTTTTCGGCTTAGGCGGTCGCGGGGGGGGGAGGGGGAGACGACGGGATGGCCCTATCCCCGGATCTGATCTGCGTTACGACTGTACCATCGCCTTTATGGATGCTGCCAAGGGGCTGGAGCGAGAGATTGAAATCATAAAAAGGGATACCTGCTGGACCTGTGAGGGCTCGGGCGTACGGCCCGGGTATAGCCCGCAGACTTGTTTAGCCTGCCAGGGAACCGGGCAGATCGTTCGCGCCCAGGGATTTTTTAGGGTGAGCACGCCATGTGCCCGGTGCCACGGGGAGGGGCGCATTATTACGGAGCCTTGCAAGGATTGCGATGGGGCAGGCCTGGTGCGGGCCAGCAAAAAGATTTCCCTCAAGATACCCGCAGGCATTGATGATGGATCACGAATGCGGTTGTCCGGTCAAGGTGAGGGCGGACGTCGCGGCGGACCTCCCGGTGATCTCTATGTGGTCATCCATGTGGATTCCCATGAGTTTTTTGTCCGGAAAGGGGATGATATATATTGTCAGTTAACCATTGATATGGCCGATGCGGCCTTGGGGGGGAAGGAGGAGATCATGACCTTGGATGGTCTAAAAACCATTTCCATTCCCAAAGGTATCCAATCCGGCCATGCATTGACCTTAAAATCCGAAGGATTTCCCAACCTGCGGGGATATGGCAAGGGTGACATGATCATTGAGATTATTGTAAAAACCCCAACCGATCTTACCAGACGTCAGGAGGAACTGCTCCGGGAGTTCATAGAAATTGAAAAAGAAAGGAAAGGGCATGGGCAGGGTTTTTTTAAAAAACTGTTCAATAAGTCTTAATAAATAAAGTAACTGCTCAGGTTGTTTAGACTGTAGTCTATTAGGCTGTAGTAAAAAAGATCATGTGTGACCTACGATCAATGCGTAACGTCTAACAGCCTACAGCCTACAACCTACAGCCTAATAGGCTAACCAGGATGTTGACCCATTTTAATGAGACCGGAGAGGCCCGGATGGTCGATGTCGGCGCAAAGCCGGAAACCTTGCGTGAGGCTGTGGCCGCAGGGGCCATCACCCTGAGCGCCCAAGCCTACCGATTGTTGCGGGACGGCCAGGTCGCCAAGGGTGATGTCTTGGGAGTTGCCCGGGTCGCAGGGATAATGGCCGCTAAACGGGTGGATTATCTTATCCCGTTTGCCCATTCGTTAAGATTGACCAGCGTGCAAATTTCTTATCAGTTTGAGGAAACAACTTTTACCTTGAATATTCAGGCCACGGTTGCCGCACATGGAAGAACCGGGGTGGAGATGGAGGCCTTGACCGCTGTTTCGATCGTTGCGCTGACCGTTTATGATATGTTGAAGGCCGTGGACCGGGGAATGGTCATTGGCAATATCCGTTTATTAAGCAAAACAGGTGGAAAGAGCGGGAGCTATCGACGCGAGAAAGATAATTCTTTTTAACTTGTAACTACTCAGGTTGATAGTCTGTAGGTGTTTAGGTGGATAGGGGGGGAGGTCCTTGATTTGTTCTTTGCGCAGTCCTAACAGACTACAGTCTAAACAACCTAACCAACCTGACTTGTTACTTTAACTTTTCGTTTTCTTACACATCTGGTTTGCAAGCTTAAAAAAAAATGGTATTTACGTATTGAACTATAAATACACCAAGACCGAGTTGGGAATGGGTGGGGGGAAGAATCATGGCAATGGATAAGGAGCAATTGGCCTATTTTGAAAAAAAGCTTAAGGACATGATGAATGAAATCCTGAGCGAGGCGGAAAAGACCCTTTCGGGAATGACGGATAACTACAGTAATTATCCTGATCCGACTGACCGGGCAAGCGTCGAATCTGACCGCAATTTCGAGCTTCGCATCCGGGATCGGGAAAGGAGGCTTTTGGCCAAGATTCAGGAGGCCCTGGCCCGGATCGAAGATGGTTCTTTCGGTATCTGCGAGGAATGTGGTGAGGACATTTCTGTTAAGCGAATAGAAGCAAGACCTGTTACTACCCTTTGTATCGACTGCAAGACCAAACAAGAGGATTACGAAAAGGCCCAAGGAAGATGACCCCTTCAAATAAGAAGTGCCCTATATGCCTGAATTGAGAAAGGATCCTATTCTGGGAAGGTGGATAATCATATCGCAGGAACGTGAAAAGCGTCCAACTGATTTTATTGTCGAAACCGATGTGGTGAGGGGGGGGTTTTGTCCCCTTTGCCCGGGGAATGAGAACACCACTCCATCTGAGGTGTTGGCATACGGACGGAATCATCCGGCACCCAATACCCCAGGCTGGACATTGCGTGTCGTCCCCAACAAATATCCGGCCCTTATTATTGAAGGTGAACTGGATAAGCAAGGCGAGGGCCCCTACGACAAGATGAATGGGATTGGTGCCCATGAGGTGATTGTAGAAACGCCAAGTCACAACGAACCATTTTCGCAAATGGAGCCGGAACGGCTGGTCAATGTGTTTTTTGCCTATCGGGATCGGACCGTTGACCTCGGGAGAGATCCAAGGTTTCAGTATGTTATTGTTTTTAAAAATTTTGGCCGGGCTGCAGGGGCATCGCTCGAGCACTCGCATTCTCAGTTGATTGCCCTTCCTATTTTACCGCGGATGATTGTCTCGGAGTTGGAAGGTAGTCTTTCTTATTATAAATATAAAGACCGGTGTATCTTTTGTGATATTATTCGTCATGAGGTCCAATACGGAAGCCGTTTGGTTTGCGCCAATGCCGATTTCCTTTGTATTACCCCCTTTGCACCCCGATCGCCTTTTGAAATGTGGGTTTTGCCCAAGAGACATTCCTCATGTTTCAGCTCCATGGCAGATCCACTCTTTATTTCGCTTTCCAGGCTCTTTTCCGAGGTCATGAGACGCCTGGATGCCTGTATCCCCAATGTTCCTTTTAATTTTGTGCTTCACACCGGACCATTGCGGTCGCAGCCACTTGAGCATTTTCATTGGCATTTCGAGATTATGCCCAAGCTAACCATGATGGCCGGCTTTGAGTGGGGATCGGGATTCTACATTAACCCGACCCCTCCTGAGGATGCCGCGCATTATTTACGGGAAATCAACTTGTCATCATTGCCACCAGTTAACGAACGCCGTGTATGAGATAATGACGATGAAAAAGAAGATATTACTGATTGACGACGAAGAGAGTATCCATTTTTTATATAAAGAAGTGCTTGAAGAGGAGGGATATGAGGTCCATTCCGCCCTTTCAGGGGAGATCGGGCTTAAGGTGTTTGACAGTATTCAGCCTGATCTGGTGATTCTTGATATTAACATGCCGGGGATGAACGGTATTGAGGTGTTGAGGCGGCTTAAGGAGATCAGGGCGAATCTGCCGGTTATATTGAGTTCCGCCTATAACGAATATAAACAGGACTTGGCATGTTGGGCCTCGGATGATTATATCGTGAAGTCTTCTGATCTTGAAGAATTAAAGGTATCAGTGAAACGTCATCTTCGCTAAGCGGTGAAACAAGAGGGTCTCCTCGCGGGGCATATATGCTTTAAAAGGGGATCTGGCTGTATCCTCCCGCTCGCCTCACATCACATCTTAATGTTCTCCCCACGTAGATATTATCCGATTATTTCATGAAGGATGTCCAGAGTCAAAGGGATGATAGGCAGATAGATATTCATAAGGTAGGGGTAAAAGATATCTTCTATCCCATCACGGTTCTCGATAAGGCTAATAAACTTCAGAGAACAGTTGCCCGCGTGAATATGTATGTGAATTTGCCGCATCAGTTCAAGGGCACCCACATGAGCCGTTTCGTGGAAATACTGAATCACTTCCACGGCAATATCAACTTGCAAAGTTTTTATCTCATCCTTCATGAAATAAAAAATCGTCTTAATGCCGAATCGGCTCATATTGAAATAGATTTTCCTTATTTCCCCAAAAAAAATAGTGCCCTGGCAAGGACGGTGAATATTTCTGAGTATCGCTGTCATATGCATGGTTCATTGGGGCAAAAGGATGATTTGCGTCTTGGAATAGAGGTTCCTATCCCTTCACCTTTATTGGCCCCAGTAGTGGATGGTTTGCCAAGGTCCCTGGGACGTTGGGGAATGGCGCAGGTGAACATTCGTTTTCGCCATTTCATTTGGATAGAGGACCTGATCCAGTTAGTCGAAGAGGTAACTTCCTATAATCTTTCTTCGCCCCAGGAAGAATGCCTTGCTCCCGAAAAATCTCTTTCCGTGGAAATGCTTACCAAGGCTATTGCCGAAAAACTTGCTACGCATCAAGACATCGCCTGGTTTTCGGTGGAGGTCGAGAACCTATTTCCTGATTACAGTACCTATGCCGCCATTGAGTGGCCCGAGTAATCGTAGTCGTTAGCGTGAGGGAATGTTATGTCACATGAATTGCTTTTGGAAATAGGGACCGAAGAAATTCCAGCCGGTTTTCTCGATAAGGCCCTCGCTGCTATGGGAAAGCTAATGGCAAAATATCTTGACTCGCATGCCCTTTCCCATGGAGAGGTCCGTTGTCTTGCCACCCCGAGACGACTTGCCGTCTGCGTGCAGGGCCTTCCGGATCGGCAGCCAGACGTTAGGGAAGAGGTGGTGGGGCCAGCCAAAAGGGTCGCCTTTGATGCAATGGGGAATTACACCAAGGCTGCTGAGGGCTTTGTGCGGTCACAGGGTGTTAGTGTGAATGATCTTAAGGTGATGCAAACCCCAAAAGGGGAGTATGTCTATGTGGTCAAGGAATGGCGGGGGAAAGAGACCAGGGACCTCCTTGTCAAGCTTTTACCTGAATTTATCCTGGCTATCTCCTTTCCCAAATCTATGCGCTGGGGAGATGGAAAGATCTCTTTTGCCCGTCCTGTCCAATGGCTTTGCGCCGTTTATGATGGCGAAGTGATCCCTTTTGGCCTTGGGGATATGGTAAGTACCAATATCACCAGGGGGCATCGTTTTTTGGCGCCGGCATCTATGTCTGTTGGTGATTATTCCCACTATGTTTTATCCCTTCGGCAAGCACAGGTGTTGATCTCATCTCAGGAACGAAGGGAGGTCTTACTTGCTGAAATTACCCGGGCTGCCGAGGTAGTTGGAGGGAAGGTGCTGCCAGATAATGAACTGGTAAGCATCGTGACCAACCTGGTGGAATGGCCCTTTGCCGTGTGCGGGACCTTTGATAGACGCTACCTGGCCTTGCCGAGATCGGTGTTGATTACTTCAATGCGGGAACATCAGAAATATTTTGCCGTGATCAATGGCGAAGGGGCACTATTGCCTTTTTTTGTCGCCGTAAATAACACCAGGGTAAAGGACCATCGTACTACAACCCATGGACATGAGCGCGTATTGCGGGCCCGTCTTGAAGATGCACTTTTCTTTTTTGAACAAGACCGGAGAAAACCGCTGGTGGACCTGGTTTCGGAGTTGGGCGGGGTTATATTTCAGGCGCGACTCGGAACCATGTATGAAAAAACGGAAAGACTTAAGGCATTGTCTGTGTATCTTGCAGCATCCCTTGCTCCAGAATCGAAAACCCTTGTTGGACGGGCGGCTTATCTTGCCAAGGCCGATCTTCTGACCGCCATGGTAAACGAGTTTCCATCCCTTCAGGGGGTGGTGGGTAGAGAATATGCCTTGTTGCAAGGGGAAGATCCGGTCGTAGCCACTGCCCTTGAGGAACACTATTTCCCGATCCGGGCCGGCGGGCCATTGCCCTCCCAGATTCAAGGGGCTCTGGTGGGGATGGCAGACAAACTTGATACCATTGTCGGCTGTTTTGGTATAGGCCAGGTGCCAACTGGCACGACAGATCCTTTTGGGCTTCGGCGGTTGGCGTTAGGGGTGATTCATATCATCATGGAGCATAAACTTGTTGTGTCTTTGGATGCTGTGATTGATCAGACAGTTGACCTCTATGGGGATAAAATTGCCGCGGTCAAAGAGACGGTTAAGGGAAATGTCCTTTCATTTCTTAAGGGGCGGTTTGTCAATGATCAGATTTCCAGGGGACTTCCTGCCGATGTGGTGGATGCGGTGGTGTCCGTTTCCTTTGATGATGTGGTGGATGTCAGCCATCGGATAGAAGCACTCTGTCGCATTCGTAAGGAGCCCACTTTTATTCTGCTTGCCGTCGTCTTTAAGCGAGTAATGAATATTACCAAGGGATGCTCCAAGATTCCGATCGATTTGGCATTCCTGATTGATCCTATCGAAAAAAACCTTTATGATACCTTTTTGTCCGTACAGGCAGAGATAGAACCATTTCTGGAACATAGGGATTATTGGCGGGCACTACTCACTATCTTGAAGATGAAGGAGTCGATCGATCTTTTCTTTGATAAGGTCCTGGTCATGAATGAGGATAAGTCCTTGCAAACTAATCGCCTTGCCTTGCTCACCCAGATTGTCGGTCTTTTTATGAGGGTTGCTGATTTTTCAAAAATTCAGGCGGGTGTTAAGGAATAAAAAAACTAGTCAAAGAAGCCTGTTGCAAAAGTTCACAGGGTGTCAATATATTGTGGCTCTTATAACAAGAGAGCCACAATAGGTGGTATGTGAGGTTGTTTTTTCAAGTATCTCAAAGATGCTTGAAATTTTGTTGACAGTCGACACTTGATAAGTTAAACTCTTTTTTTCAGCACCATCATAATAATCAGATGAGGTTGACTGAAATACTTAACGAAAAAGTATTGTCTGTTGCGGGTGTAACTTGTGGTAGGCATTGATCTTTGAGAACTGAATAGCATCATGGAAGTGATTGGGCCTGTAATTT
>CAZDYX010000042.1:0-15057 GCA_964509775.1 uncultured Desulfobulbia bacterium
AAACCCGCCCAAATAAGACCGAATTGACCTGATTTATGAAGGGATTACGACGTTGTCATTATTCGGGCGGGTTTCAAACCCGCCCCTACTTGTAGACCAACAAACGTGGGTGAACGGTTACCAACTTTTTTGTTTTTTTTGAGTATGATTTTGATAGTTTTCGTCTATTCCAGTATACTTCAGGGGAAAAGAGGTCATACGAGGACAGAACGTTTTTCTCTACCGCATCGTTTTCAATTATTATTTTTACTTGTCCGGGAGGAACCTGGTGAAATTCGAACCGAAATGGATCGCCTGGGAGATCACGAGGCGCTGTAATCTTAAATGCGTACATTGCCGTTCATCCTCGGAATTAGAGGCAAAGGAACATCCTGATTTTTCCTATGAAGAGGCGACAAGGATCTTAGACGACATCGCGGGCTATGCCAAACCGGTGGTGGTTCTTTCCGGCGGCGAGCCGTTGCTGCGGGACGACGTCTTTGCCATTGCCGCTTATGGTACGGAAAAAGGCTTACGTATGTGCCTTGCCACCAACGGCACCCTGGTAACGCCTTCGATATGCGCCAAGATCAAGAGGACCGGCATCAAAATGGTTTCATTAAGCCTTGATGGCGCCATTGCCGAGGTCCATGACAACTTTCGGTGCCAGCCTGGCGCCTTTGACAATACAATTCGCGCTGCCGGGCTTTTTCGCGAGCACGGGATTCCCTTTCTTATCAACTCCTCCTTTACCAAACGCAATCAGGCCATGATCCCCGAGGTCTTCAAACTTGCAAGGTCCCTGGGGGCGACGGCCTGGTATATGTTCATGATCGTTCCCACCGGCAGGGGTGAAGATATCATGGAGGAGCTCATTTCCAGGGAGGATTATGAGGAGCTGCTCAAATGGCACTTCGAGATGGAAAAGGAAGAACATGATATCCTGGTCCGGCCCACCTGCGCCCCCCATTATTACCGGGTGGTGCTGCAGGAGGCGAAAAAACAGGGGGAAAAATTTGAGCGGCGGACCCTTAAGTTTTCCACCGGTGGGGCCAAGGGGTGTCTTGCCGGTCAACTGATCTGTTTGATCGACGTGGACGGCAATGTCCTTCCGTGCAGCTATTTTCCGAAGGCGGCGGGCAATATCAGGAGTCAATCCTTGAAGGATATCTGGGAGAACTCCGAGCTCTTCAGGGAGATGCGGGATTATTCGCGCTATAAAGGCCGGTGCGGCAGTTGTGAATATGTAAATGTCTGCGGCGGATGCCGGGCTCGCGCGTATGCCATGACCGGTGATTATCTGGACGAGGAGCCTTTTTGCGGATATGTGCCCATGAAATTACAAAAAACCGTGAAAGACGGCTAACAGCTAACCCCCATGCCCTGCGGGCACAACGAACAATGGAGATGGAATCCAGGAGTCAGGAGTCAGAATTCAGAATCAGAAATAGAAATAGAGAGCCTCGCGAATCCCCTCCTGAATTCTTCATTTTCATATAAACCGCACCGGTCGCAACTTTTTTTAAGACCATCAAAAATTGAGGGAAGACCATGAACGATACATTTCTTAAGGCCTGCAAAGGCGAGCCTGTGCCCTATACCCCGATATGGATCATGCGCCAGGCAGGACGCTATCTCCCGCAATACCACGAGGTCCGGGACAAGGTGACCTTCCTTGAACTGTGCAAGACCCCGGAACTGGCCGCCGAGGTGACTATCCAGCCGGTTGATATCCTGGGGGTGGATGCCGCCATCCTCTTTTCCGATATATTGATCCCGCTTGAGGCCATGGGCATGGACCTCGAATTTCATGAAAAAAGGGGTCCGGTACTCTCCCCGTTGCTTCGGGACCAGGCCGGCGTGGATCGCCTGATTATCCCCGACCCCGAGGAGACCATGGGGTTCGTGATGGAGACGATCCGGATCCTGCGGCAAGAACTTGAAAACAAGGTGCCGCTCATCGGCTTTTCAGGCGCCCCTTTCACCCTGGCCACCTATATGATCGAGGGCGGGAGCTCGAAGAACTTCTTTCAAACCAAGAAAATGATGTTTGCGGCCCCGGAACTTTACCGCAATCTGCTGCAAAAAATTACCGCCTCCACCATCAGTTATCTTGCGGCCCAGGCAGCCGCCGGGGCCCAGGCCCTGCAGATATTCGACTCCTGGGTGGGTGTGCTTACCCCCTGCGACTTTGAGGCCTTTGCCCTGCCGTATGTCAGGCAGATCATTTCCAGCCTGCGGGCGCAAGGGATAGGGGTACCGATCATTTACTTTGCCAACAACGGCGCGACCCTGCTCGAGCTCTCAAAGACCTCGGGTGCGGATGTGCTTGGCATTGACTGGCGCATCGAGATTGGCGATGCCGTAGACCTGCTCAAAAACGGGTGTGCTGTCCAAGGGAATCTCGATCCTTGCGCCCTGCTTCTTCCGGATAACCTGCTTAGCCAACGGATCGAAAAAATCCTTGCCGGAGCTCGTAAGGCCCGGGGCCACATCTTTAATCTGGGTCATGGCATCCTTCCCGAAACCCCGCCTGAAAAGGCGAAGTTCCTGGTGGAAACGGTCCACCGGTTAAGCAGGGTTGTCGGCCAAACTTTATGAGGGAATTTATTTTTGTTGGCCTCGAAAAAAAGCCGTTCCGCCAACGCGACAAGGGAAGAACCTGAAAATATCCACACCCTCTACGCGTCGATATCCCCTGCGACACCCAGATGAGGGATATTTGCGATCCGGTCAATCCAAATTTTCTTCGGCCTGGCTTCGGTAATATTTGTACCGATAACCTCCTGAGACACAGCAGCGATTTCCCATTCGCGGCGGACCAGTTTTTCGCGGATAAGGGCACGAATCGCCTCGGACCTTGTTTGGTAGTCACTCCCTGAGATATAATCATCAAAGCAGGCGAGCAATTCTTCCGGTACTGAGAGCCGATACGCAACGATTAGGTGCATATGGCAAGACAACAGCTTTTTTGTTGACAATAGTTAAAAAATTGACAAATATGGGTCTCTTTACAAGAAGCGTTGGCGATGTAGCTCAGTTGGTTAGAGCACACGGCTCATATCCGTGGTGTCCGGGGTTCAAGTCCCTGCATCGCCACCAAATAATCATTCAGCAACATCCAGTAACATCCATTAAGCCCGCTACCCTCTATGGTATGCGGGTTTTTTGTTGTCCGTAGTAGTCCAGTAAAATCTATTGACATACCGACATCCTTGGCGGTATCTTTAGCGGTAGTACACCATTCCGCCAAGCGAGGTACCGCCAAACAGCTTTTCCTTAAGCCTGCTGCGGCTTTGCGGTGTTTCTCTTGGCAGAACGAATTACCGTCAAGGAGATACCGGCATGCCGCTATCAGATACCGCCATCCGTAACGCCAAGAACAAAGAGAAACGCTATAAGCTGCACGACGAGAAAGGCCTGTACCTTTTGGTGAACAAGGCCGGGAAATACTTTCGTTTCGATTATCGTTTTGCCAACAAGCGGAAAACATTGGCCCTTGGCGTCTATCCTGATCTGACCTTGAAGGAAGCACGGGAAAAGCATGCCGAGGCACGGAAACAGATAGTCAATGGCGTTGACCCCGCAGAATTCAAGAAAATAACCAAGACCATGAAGGCTGAGCGGGCGGCCAACAGCTTCGAGGCCGTGGCCCGGGAATGGTTCACCAAGCAGGCCCCCGTCTGGGCGGAGAGTCATTCGTCAAAGGTTATCATCAGACTTGAGCAAGATATTTTCCCCTGGCTTGGCGGCAGGCCTATTGCGGAGATCACGGCCCCTGATCTGCTGGCGGCATTGAGACGGGTTGAGAGTCGGGGCGCGGTCGAGACGGCGCGCCGCCTGCGGATTATCTGCGGGCAGGTCTTTCGTTTCGCCGTGGCCACCGGACGGGCTGAACGTGACCCGGCTGCGGATCTGCGCGGGGCATTGCAGCCGACAAAGACGCGGCACTATTCGACCATCACGGAACCGAGCAGGATTGGCGAGTTGCTGCGTGCTATTGACGGGTACACCGGCACCTTTGTTGTCAAATGTGCTTTTCGGTTGGCGCCCTTGGTTTTTCTCCGGCCTGGAGAACTTCGCCAGGCTGAATGGTCAGAGATCGATTTTGATCGGGCGGAATGGCGGATTCCGGCAGAAAAGATGAAGATGGACACCACCCATATTATCCCCCTCGCACGGCAAGCCATTGAAATTCTGCAAGACCTTTTCCCCCTGACTGGTCATGGCAAGTATCTTTTCCCGAGTGTCAGAACCAACGACAGGCCCATGAGTGAGAACACCATTTCGGCAGCGTTACGGCGGATGGGATTTACCAAGGATGAAATGACAAGTCATGGATTCCGGGCCATGGCGTCAACGAGATTATACGAGCATGGTTGGGCAGCGGACGTGGTAGAGCGACAGCTTGCCCATTGCGAGCGGAACAAGGTGAGGGACGCCTACGATCACGCTAAATTTCTACCAGAACGTCGCAAGATGATGGAATGGTGGAGTGATTATCTTGACGCTTTGAGAGAAGAAAAAAAATAAGAGTTTTCTATTTTTTAGACGTAACAAACGTTACTCACGTACAAGTCAACACTGGCGCCGCTTTGCGGTGTTACGTCATTGAAAAAGCTGACGTTACAGACGTAACAGCCTGGAGCCGGAAGATGATTAGTGTCGGATTACTGACACCACAATATGAGGTGGTATCGAATAAAAAAAATACTTTATGTGGGTGGCAAGAACGGGAGGTTTTTTAAGAAGATTGTATATTTTCAACGATATTCCAACAAGATACCATTCGATACGGTTGGACTATCTTGGCCGATTGTTTTTCTTGCACGAGACATAAATTTATGTTAAATATTAAAGCATAGTGAGGCAGTTAGTTACTGTTTATAGTTGAATGGGGCAAGTGCCCAAAAAAAAGGAAGGGAGGAACGTATGAACACAACAAGAGAAATTCGAGAAGAACTAGGGAAACATCGTTTAAAGCGATTTTCAGAGGTCAAGAAGATCATAGATTTTTTCTGATAACAACGCAATATCAAGCAGCAACCGCTTGACAACCTCCCTCTGAGTCCCCGCCCACGGTGTTTCCTGCAACTGTCTCATCAGAGACAAAGGAAACATTTCCATGTCCGAAAAATCCCAAGAAAAAAAACAAGGTTCAATTTTACGACTCCCCAGCGTTACGAAGAAAACCGGACTGAGCCGGTCATCTATTTACGCCTATCTGAAAAAAGGCGTTTTCCCTGCGCCAATCCCCCTTGGCGAGCGTTCAGTTGGTTGGCTCGAAACGGAAGTTGATGAGTGGCTCAACTCCCGAATTGCTCTGCGATAAATGGGGGTGGCCAATGACCAGAAACAAAAAACCCCTTGGGGCCAAAGCTGGGGAGTTGGGCCGTCAAGGGGCTGAAAAATCACGTTCACACTATACCCCATTCCCCTTTTTTTCTCAAGTTCGGCGGCTGGCCAAATCCTTTATCATCTGCCTTGCGCTCTGGGGCGTTATTCCGTGGTCCTGGGCTGACAAGCTGGTTGGAGGGCTGCGCCATGACTGACCACCATATTGACGCACAAGCCATATCTGATGCCCTGGGCGGCAAACCAAAGGCGGGCGGCGGCTTTATGGCCTGCTGTCCTGCCCATGATGACAAGAAACCATCCTTTTCAATCGCTGACGGCGACAACGGCAAGCCGATTGTTAATTGTCTTGCCGGATGCTCACAAAAGGCGGTCATTAAAGTCTTGCAGGAAAAAGGCTTGTGGCCTGGCCATGATCGGCGGCTATCACCAGAAGACTTTATTGCCATGCGAAAGGCGGCCAAGATTAAAAAGGCTAAACGGGAGGCCAAAGACCAAGAGAAGCACGCCAGGGCGGCAATCAACGCCAAGTTAATCTTGGCGGCGGCCACCGGCGACCCCTGGGCAACACCCTTACGCACTCCTGAAACGTGTCAATTTTGGCCCCTTGGTGAAGCGTGGCTCTTGGCCTCAAAGGGGATGGAATGACGCCCTGCTTGTTCCCCTGTACGACATTTATGGCAACATTAGCACGGTGCAGGCGATCAACATTGACGACACCAAGGACTTGTTAAAAGGTGGCAAAATGATCGGTTGTTTCCTTCCTTTTGGCAAAATCCCTGGCGCAGCAGTGGTGCTGATTTTAGAAGGCCTGGCGAACACGGCGGCGGCGTTTTATGCAACCGAACTGCCTGCCGTAATGGGGGTGAATGCGGACAATCTTAAGGCGGTTGCTGCGGCGATCCGCCAGCTTAACCCGGATGCGGAGATCATCATCATTGCAGACGATGATCAGAAAGCAGACGGCACCAATCGCGGTAAAGTGGCAGCGATTGCGGCGGCCTTGGCCGTGGGGGGCAAGATGGCCATTCCCAATCTTGGCAGGAAGGCGGACGCCTGGGATATTTGGAATGAGCAAGGCCCGGAGGGAATCATCAAGATGATTGACGGGGCGATTGTCCCAGACGGTGATAAGCTTACACCACTAAAGCAAAAAAATGACGTAACAGCCGTAACAAACGTGCAAGCCAATACTGCCGGGCTTTCCGGTGTAACGTCAGATATAAATCAAGACGTAACAGACGAAACGCTGTCAATCCCCCTCGAAGCTCGCCCATGTTATCAGGTATTTGACGACTGGACGAAAATTATAGAAGTGTCATGGCCGCTACGGCCTGGCGTCTGGTATTTCTGGGTTAAACAGCCGAAGGGGAAAGGGGAACACGAGCCGACGCTTCATCATAACTGGATTTGTTCGCCATTGAAGATTGAAGCGGTGACACATGATGGCCAAGAAAAAAATTTCGGACGGTTGTTGCGCTTCTTGAATACCAATAATCGTTGGCGTGAATGGGCAATGCCGATGGAGTTGCTACGGGGCTCAGGTGATGAGTTGCGCGGCGAATTGCTAGCCATGGGTGTTGAGATCGACCCCAAGTCAAAAAATGAGTTTGGGCAATACCTTCAATCCAAACATCCAAAGCGGCGCGTTCATTGTGCCTTGCAGATTGGGTGGTGTGGTGATTCCTTTGTCTTGCCTGATGCGGTGATCGGGCCGAAAGCGGCGGACGTTTTTTTTCAATCTGGCGAGCGCGGTCACGATGAACACACAACGTCGGGAACCCTGACCGGCTGGCAATCACAAATAGCGGCGCGGGCTGTTGGCAATCCTTTTTTGATGCTGGCGTTGTCGGCATCCTTTGCCGGGCCTTTGCTGACCAAGACTCACAGCGAGGGCGGCGGCTTTCATTTCGTTGGCGATTCATCCACCGGCAAGAGTACGGCAATTGAGGCGGCTTGTGCTACCTGGGGCGGGCCGAATTTTAAACGAAGCTGGAAGGCTACGGCAAACGGCATGGAAGGCGCGGCGGCGTTGTTCAATGATTGCCTGCTGGCCCTGGATGAAATTAGCGAATGTGACCCGCGGGAAGTCGGGGCGATCGTCTATCAGCTCGGCAACGGAGTCGGCAAGCAAAGGGCATCACGAACCGGCACGGCGCGAAACGTTACCCGGTGGCGTTGCTTCGTGCTGTCCAGCGGTGAACGTACCATCGGAACCGTGATGGCCGAGGGTGGACACCGGATCAAGGCCGGCCAAGAGGTGCGGTTGGTAAATGTGTCGGCAGCACGGCGATTCGGGGCATTTGATGAGCTGCACGAGTTTCAAAGCGGTCCCGCTTTTTCTGACGCGATAAGGAAGGGGGCGGTGACACACTACGGACACGCCGGGCGAGCCTTCCTTGAAAAGCTGACGCGCGATCAGCGCAACTTCTGTGAATTTCTGGAAGGATTTAAGGCAATGCCAGAATTTTCCGCCAAAGATGGTCAAGGACAAGAAAAACGGGTAGCCGGGCGGTTTGCACTGGTGGCCATGGCCGGTGAGTTGGCGACCGAATACGGCTTGACCGGCTGGCCGGAAGGCGCGGCGATTGAGGCGGCGGCGGTTGGTTTCAATTCCTGGCGTTTTCAGCGCGGGCGCGGCAACAATGAGCGGCAACAAATTGTTGAACAGCTCTCCGGCTTCATCGAGCGTAACGGTGACAGTCGGTTTTCTGATGCCGACAAAGAAAATGACGACATCATGCGAATAAACCGGGCTGGCTGGTGGCGTGATGATCCTGGCGGCCGTGTCTATTTATTCCATAAAGACGGCTTGCGCGAAGCATTGAAGGGCTTTGACTTCAAGCGGGCGTTGGATGAGTTGCAGGAAGTCGGAGCATTGTCCAAGCCTGGCGCAACCGGCGAACGTGCCAAGCCGGTGCGAATCGGCTCACGTCCACCGATTCGGCTGTATGAGATTTACGCCGACAAGTTGGGAGCGGCTGACCATGGGGCTTGAATCTCTCATAGCGCGAAGTAGGGGGCAGTCTGTTACGTCTGTTACGTCTGGCAAAAATGCTGACGTAACTAATAATCCCTTGCCAGCAGGGGCTTGTACGTCTGTTACGTCTGTAACGCCAAAAAATAACGATAGTGAGAATAAAACCATTTTACATGGGAAAGTAGAACTGACCGAAAATAGGGAACCACGAAAATGTCGGGCATTCCCAACCGGCAAAGACGCTCCCCGTAATTGGTGCCTGCGGAATCGTGGCGTGTGGTGCGACGATTGCCGGTGGCGGCAAACGTGACACAAACCGGACAGGGTGAAAAATGACCAGACCAATTTTAAACGAGATCCCGGTTGACGAGGCGATGAAAAAACCTGGTTTAACGATCACGATGGACCGCGGCCAGTGGGACGCCCTCATAAACGCTGTTTATGATTTTGGCGGGACCCTGCTTGAGATCGTGGACGAGATCCCGGCGCGGGCGTTCAGGAAGAAGGCGGAATGACGGCACAACCCTTCTCAAAATCAAATTCTTGAGGCAATTCTATGGAAAATTTCAGGGAAAGAATGGACGCGGCACGTCAGGCAAGGCAAAGGGACGGGTTGAAGGTGGAAATCTTAAATCCACGAGAAAAAGCTCGTAAAAATCCAAAAAGTTTGCGAATGGCAATAACAGCGAAATGTTGGGATTGCTGTTGCGAACAAAAACGGGAAATTACTAATTGTCCGATTCAGGATTGCTCTTTGTGGACGGTACGACCCTATTCGTTGACCAGGTAGAATCGGCGGCACGATGGCAATGATTTTGTCGTGTTCCGTTGATACGCTGGAGAGGGTTTTTGCGGCATTATATATAAAAGGCAGGTCAAACCGCAAAATGTATCTGATGGGATGCGTCTTGAGCACCGGCACAGGGGAAGGATCGGGCCAAGGTTTATGATTATGTTGATTCACATGTCGACGTGCTGGCGACATCGGCGAGGGCTAAGCAGCGAGAATATCAAAGAGTGGGATAATCTTTCGGGTCCTTTTTCGACCGAAAAAACGATGAGCAATTCAAACCCCGTTGTTTCCCCCCGTGTGGTTAAAAAATTGACCTTTCAATTCAATTGGTTACGATGGTCAGGAAAAATCAAAGCTCAAAGGGTAAATCATTGCTCTCCCGCTTGCAAAAAAACAGAGGCATTCGTCAAGCGTCCTAGCAAAAGCGTCGAGGTCCAGGCCGGGGCGATTAATAAAGAAACTTATAGCAACTTGGTCAAAATAATTGAGGCGAAAAGAACAAAAAATGTACAAAAAACAAATATGGCGCAATCCCTTATGGGGGTGGGGTTTTAATCCATTTTAGCGCGAATAAAAGGTTGTAGTTACCTAATGATTTCGAAAAAAATTTGGTGACACATGGGCGGTTATGGTTCAGGAAGGTGGTATAGCTGGGGCGGGAAGACAACAACGGAAAGCCAGCATCAAATTGATATCCGGTGGCTGAAAAAGCAGGGGTATCTCCAGCCCTGTGCTATGGGTTCATTGTCATGGTCGCGGCGTGGTGAACAGACCGGCTCCATCGGTTACAGGCTGGAAGCAGACCGCATGATATTGAATTACCGGCACCGGCCCCGTGATGGAGAATGGGAAAATGTCGAGCAGGCAATCTCTTTTGACCGGACACCTTGCAACTATGGAGGATACCGGACATGGTTTCTTTGTCCACGATGCTGGAAGCGGGTGGCGGTCCTTTATGGAGCCGGAAAGTATTTCTTCTGCCGCCACTGTCATGACCTGGCCTATGGCAGCCAGCAGGAAGGCACGGCCGACCGGCTGATGAGGAAGGCCAGGAAGATAAGAGAAAGGCTGGGGGCGTGCAACAACCTTTTGGAGCCTATCTTTTTCAAGCCCAAGAACATGCACGAAAAAACATTTTACCGGCTGCGCAAAGAGGCTGTCTATGCGGACAACCTTTTAGGGTTGATCATGATGCAGCGGTTGGGAATCAATATTTAGAGTTCGCAACAAAGAACGTACCACCCCTACACGTACGCAAGAATCTGCGTAGTTAAACACTTTTCCATAAATTGTCCGAATAATAAGCGATGAAAAAGAACGCTATTTCTGCTATACATTTTCTTTATTGCTATTTTATTATTTGCTGGCATTACATTAATTCATAGAGATATTGCAAGGATATGGCCACCGAAGCGGATGCACGAATGGTAATTGACCAGCTTCTTAAAGATGCGGGCTGGGATATTACGAATAAGGCGCAGGTTTCGACCGAAGAGTCTTCGGCGAACGGCAGGGCGGATTATGTCCTCAAGGATACGCGCACGCGCCCTATAGCTGCCATCGAAGCTAAACGCTTTTCAAAAGACCCATATGATGCCAAAGAGCAAGCTAAGGCCTACGCCCTTTCTCTCTCTGTGCCCTTTGTTATCCTGAGCAACGGACAGGAGCATTATTTTTGGGACTATAACGATAGTGACGCCCGCCCGATTCTTGGCATGCCTTCCCAGGCCGATCTTCAACGCCGCGCAAATTTGAAGAACCATAGGCGCGGCAAACTTGACGAGTCATTACAGGCTGTCGCCTATCCCACTCGGTTCATGTTCAAGGGGGAGGAAATAGAATCCCGACCCTATCAGATTAATTGTCTAAAAAAGGCTGATCAGGCAATGATAGCGGGCCGACGTCGGATGCTCTTTGAAATGGCAACGGGCACCGGCAAGACTCTGACCATTGCAATGTTAATGAAACGATGGCTGAAGGCTGCCACAATCTCCCGTATTCT
Organism: uncultured Desulfobulbia bacterium; assembly: GCA_964509775.1. Taxonomy (GTDB): domain Bacteria; phylum Desulfobacterota; class Desulfobulbia; order Desulfobulbales; family CAZDYX01; genus CAZDYX01. The sequence goes on from CAZDYX010000042.1 coordinate 11,110, forward strand.
TTTTCTGGCTGATCGTATTGAGTTGGCAAAACAGGCAAAGGAAACATTTGACGATTTTTTGCGCGACTGGCCTTCCACTCTCCTTTATGGCGGCAAACGGAGCCTGGATGGTCAAATCGTTATTGGCACCCTGGATACAATTGCCGGGCAGCTTGGAGCAGGAGGCTTCGGCCACGCCTATTTTGATCTTGTCATCACAGATGAATGTCACCGGTCAATTTATAACTCACATAGGGCCACGCTCGGCCATTTCGATGCAATTCATATAGGACTGACGGCCACCCCAAACCCTGGCGAGTTGCGATGGATAAGTGAGCATGAGAGACAGTTAGTAAAAAGCACCTATCTGTTTTTCGATTGCTGGGACTCCGCTAGGCAGGAAGGAAAGCCGACCTTTTTATATCCGATTCAGGATGCAATAAATAATAAATTCCTCAGCAACTATCGGATATATCAGGCTGAAAGCGTTTTAACCTTCGATGGCGCGGAATGGGAAGGCGATGAAATAAAACCCGGAGAGTGGGGCAGAAAAGCGGAGTCCGAAGACCGACTCACAACCATCATTCAGGAATATTTCAGCGCCGACGAAGAACGTTCCCTTGAACGGCCCCGCAAGACCATTGTTTTTGCAGTTTCCGAAAGACAGGCATCTATCCTGACCCGTCTTTTCAATACTCTTCTTTCATATGAATCCTGCCTGAGAATTGCGCAACAGATAAACCGTTCTCCAACGCAGGTGCGCCAGGAATTCGCCAAGAAAATTACCTGCTATTCCAATAATAACAACCCGCGACCTTTCATTGATCAGTTCAAATATGATCCCCTGCCGCTTATAGCCGTGTCCGTTGATATGCTTGACACCGGTTATGACCATAAAGAGGTGGAAAACCTGATCATGCTGCGTCCAACCAAATCAGCGATAAAATATGCTCAGATGCGCGGCAGGGGCAGCCGCCTTTGTCCGAGGATCGGCAAGAAAGATTTTATAATTTACGATTTTGTCGGCAACACCGAGAAATTCAATGATCCTGGTGAAAAATATCATAAACCCAAAGAAACCGGTACACGTCCAGGCCCTGAGCCACCACCTGAGCCACCAGGAGGCGAAGGCCCCATCGGCCCAGAACCGCCTCCGCCGCCCCCTCCACCACCCGGCGAATTTATGATCATTCCAGCAGGCTCCCTTGAGGATGAAATACGAAAACGCGAAATTCTTATTGTCGGGCCTGAAGGCTTGGCCATAGACCGCGTTACCTACCGGGAAAAATGGTCTGAAAAGATCGTGGAGTTGAAGAAAAAAAATACGGAAATAGAAAAAATCTTTCGGGGCGAGGAACTCACGGAAAAAGAATGGGAAGACATGGCCAGCCGTCTTAATGCCCCGGAATACTATTTTGACGAAAAAAGCCTCCGCCGTGCCTTCGAGCAACCGACCGGTTCTTTATCCGATTTCATTCGGGCAGCACTTGGCCTTTTTAAGTTCCCGACCAGGGAAGAACGAATCGAAAGAGCCTTCAATACATGGGTGGCGGAGCACTCAAACATCATCAACCCGGCCCAGGCCCAAATGCTGAGATTACTGAAAGCCAGGGCCATGGTCGGTGAAAATATAGAAATGCGGATGTTCAGCCAGCCGCCATTCTCTCTCTGGGGCGGCAGAGTGCGAATGGAACAGCTTTTCAGTAAAGATCAACTTATCCAGATCGTCGATGAATTGAACGGTCTTTTAGCGGCATAACCAAATTATGGACAACGGCAATCTGCAAAACACACTGAAACGGCTCTGCAAGGTGATGTATAATAATAATATTTCCAACCCCATCACCTATGTAACCCAGATTTCCTATCTTCTTTTTTTGAAGATGTTGGAGGAAATGGATATTGACCAGAAGGCGATCGGCAATGGCAATTACAGAAGTTTGTTCGGCATGTTTGAGGTTAACGGCCAGCCTGAGCCAATCGACTATGACAAACTACGCTGGAGCCACCTGACCTCAAACCCGGACAACGAGAAGATGTTGCGCATTCTGCGCGACACGTTGCCGCTGCTTGCCGTTCATCCCAATCTTTCCGTCGGGGCGCGGGCCATATTTCAAAACGCCTCCGTGGTCATTCCCAATGGCGCGGCATTGCGAAGCGCGGTTGACATCATCGACCCCATATCATTTCTGGCCGAAGACGCAGACGTGAAAGGCGATCTTTTTGAGCTTTTGGTTAATGACCTTGGCAGCCAGAAGAAAGCTGCGCAGTTCCGTACACCCCGGCATCTGGTGCGGATTATCGTGCAAATGGTTGATCCGCAGATCGGCCAGACGGTCTGTGACTCCGCCTGCGGCAGTGGTGGCTTTCTCATCGAGGCCTATAATCATATTATCCTGCACAACACCAGCCCTGAATTTGTCCGGGAACGAACCGCACCTGACGGTCTCCCGGTAAGGCGGGGGATTGGCGACAAACTGACCGGGGCGCAGTGGGGGTTCCTGCAGAAAGGTGCTCTTCATGGCTTTGAAAGTGACCAGGATATTATCCGGATGGCGGCAATGAACGCAGTTTTGCACCAGTTCGACGAATCTCCTTTGATATGCCGTGACTCTATATGCGGCAGCGAAGATAAATGGGATGAAGTGCAGTTTGACTACATTTTGGAGAATCCGCCCTTTTCCGGTTCCCGTGGCGATGCCAAACGCTCTTTACGCATTGAAAAGGGTGACAAGTATGTGTTGTTTCTGGCCTGTGCCCTTCGCAGTCTGCGTCCGGGGGGAACAGCCGGGATCATTTTCCCCAATGGTGTTTTGTTCGGCGACTCCAACAGCCATATCACGGTAAAACAACGGTTACTGAATGAATTTGATCTGCAGGCCGTAGTCATGCTGCCAAAGGGAATGTTTGAACCCTACACCCCGAATCCCACTTGTTTCCTCGTCTTCAGGAATACAGGAAGACCGACGGAAAACGTCTGGTTTTACCGGGTGGAAGGCGAAGGCTCTTCTCTGAGAAAGGCACGGAAATTCGGCCCCCAATTCCGTAACGACTTTCCCGATCTTCTCGCCAAATGGCCGAACCGGGAGACGGAAGAAGGCAGGGCTTGGCTGGTTCCCGCTCAGAAGATTATTGACAACAACTATAATCTGACTCTTTCCGTCCTGGGTCTTATCGAGCCTGAAAAGATAAATCACCCTGAACCTGAAGAACTTCTTGAATCCATTGCCACCAAGGAAGAGCGCATCTTTTCGATTATCGAAGAGATGCGAGCCTTGTTTAATGGGGTGAGGTGAGAGATGAATACTAGTTCTCTAACTCGTGGTTGGGAATTAAGAAATTTAGGGGGTGTTGATGGTCTTAAACCGGCGGCACAATTTTTGGACAATCTTCGTGTTCCTGTAAATGAAAAAGAAAGAGCTAAACGCCCAGGCCCTTTTCCATATTTTGGCGCAAACGGTCAACAAGGATGGATAGACGACTTTTTGTTTGACGAAGAGCTTGTTTTGATGGCTGAAGATGGTGGGTTTTTTTTCAGTAATACTAAACCAGCTTCGTATAGAGTTTCTGGTAAATGTTGGGTTAACAACCATGCGCATGTTTTGCGCCCTCAAGAGGATGTTTTACCGGATTGGTTAAACTTTTGTTTAGCGTTTGCTGACTTCACACCTTTCATCCCAGAACCTATTAGGCCAAAATTAAATCAAAAAAATGCTAAAAAAATTCCAATACCTGTACCGCCGTTTGATGAACAAAAACAAATTGTATCTTATATCAGCGAATTAATAAGTCGCATTGAAGAAACTCGGAAAATATCGACAGCCCGTGAGGCGGAACTAGATGCACTTCTTCAATCTCTTTACAGCCAAATGATAGAAGAAGCTGAATGGAAGCCTTTGAAAGAAGTGGCATCATCAGCAATTCCCGTTTATGCCTTTTGTAGATACCTCCGAGGCAACTTTTTTTTGC
>CAZDYX010000043.1:0-5013 GCA_964509775.1 uncultured Desulfobulbia bacterium
TTTGGGTAGGTTGAGTTTCGCACTCAACTTTTGCCACAGGAGAAGCGGATTGTCTGGCTCAAAATGCTCCTCCCTCCCCAAAATCCGTTACTATGAAGTTTTTTTTTATGATGACCTTGGAGGGGCGTTTCGCCACTGGAATCCGGGTCCGGGGCTTCATTGTTTGCCGGGTTGACTTTTTCATGTGCGCCTCCTGTATCTGGTCTGTCGCTTGTTCTGTAGGTGGGATGACAGTAATGGATTCTTCGTATTCATCATCAGCCCAAAAATAATTCCAGGACGTCATTGCCCTTGTCCTCTTTAGGCGCCTGTGCTATCTTTCAATGGGAAAAGGTCAATAGTTACCCATAGATATTTTCATAACGAAATACAGGAGCACAAAAAACCTGATCGGCATCAAGGGGTTCCCTGCTCCCATGTTTCTGTACTCTAAGCCAGAAGGTAAGCCATGAAGCCGGAAACGGCCTGCCCGCTCCTAGGACAGCAAAATTATTGTCGTGCTGATTGCCCCCTGGGTGACAAGGGTTGCAAGATACTTGGCGACTATCTTTCCGAGGTTAAACAGGCGTGGATCGATCCGACCTGGAGAACGGATACAGAACAGCAAAAAATGGTGGCTGAGAAGATCGCCACAAGGGCAATCGAGCGCTCCCATAAAAGGAACCGGCAGCTTAAAGAAATACTATCCGCCTGTTCCGCTGCGGAAGATGATGTCCTGCTCGACCATTTCGATAAATTTCTTACAACTGGCAGCCGCAACCAGGCTGAATCATTCTTTACCTATCTCTATCATAAGTATGTCCCCTACATCCATGCGACAGCGAGGAACAACATCAAGCCGCCGCATGATGATTGTACCTGTGAGGAGATCGAAATGCGGGTCATGGTCTCCCTTTCTCGAAACAACTTTCGATCGCTCCTTCGTTTCGATGGTCGCAACGGCTCCGCCTTCCAAACCTATCTGAACACCATAATCAAACGCAGAATTGCTGATTGCCTGCGGGAAAACAGGGTCAAGGAGAAGGACAAAAAAATTCCCGATAAATCTGATAATCGGTCTCCATCAGAAGAGAAAAAATCACCGGAGCATGACTGGGATGCCAAGGACTCGGTGGATGGGCAAAGGAAACCACGGCGCGGTTCATTGCCGGACGGATACGGGTGGGAAGGGGGGGGAAGAAGGGGGACCAGGTATAGTGCCGATCCATACAGACACCCTCTTTGATGTAGTGCAAGCGGCGGGGGAAGAGATACTTACCAAGGCTATCGGCCACGCCATTCTCCAAATCGCCGATACGAACCTGGAGGACGGCATCATCCTCCTAATGCTATGTCAGGGGCGCATCCGGGCCGAAATTGCCAAGATCATAAAAGTCAAAAATGACGAGGCGGTTTCGCATCGGATAAGAAGGCATAACCTTCAGCAAAAATTCTTTTTATTGATTGACGGCCACCTGCGGTATCATCATGATCTTTCGCTATACGACTTTTCCATAGAGGAAATATTTCAATGGGGAGGCTTCTTGAAGATGGGAGGGTTCTGGCCGGAAAGGTTGGTCGAGGTTTCCCAAGACTTGTCTACACAAGCCAGGAACAGCTTTACAGCAATAATAAAGGAAACGTTCGCCCAGGTGATGAAGGCTGGAAAACGACGGTCGCAGACTTTTTCTTCAGTTACGGATCGTTACGATGCAATAGCGGATTTTTCGTCTTTTAGAGTCAAGCTTGTCAATACGAAAAAACCTTCTTCTATGAAGTCAGCCTCCACCGCAGACCGCTTTTTCTTCCAGGCCTCCACAGAATTGCACAAGAAGGGCCTGAAGCCTCATCACCTAACAGAGGCAAACGGCTTTACTGAATCATTCTGGCAAGAGATTTTTGTCACCCTGTGCTGAAAGAAATGGACAAAGATATTAGAAATTAACCCTGGCCGGACTGGTGTGACGGACCGAACCAGGCGGCAAGGAGTAAGGCTACAGCCATGAACAGCACCCATCTTGATGTAAAACACCTCCATGCGAGGGCCGAGGAACTTGTGCGCGATTTTTTGGATGAATTGGCACTGTTGAAGACAAAGCCCTTCGATCCCCGGCCGGTTTTTCTCTTAAGCTTAATCCGGTTTCAATCGGAACTGACGCGGGTAGCCAAATGGATGTCGGAACAAGTGGATCGTGAAATATTTCGAACGGTTGTAACAAGAGAAAAAGAATGGGTGAGAAAGGCGGTGGAAACCAGCTTCCTTCCCGTGGCAGTTGGGCGACTTAATGACTATCTCTCTTTTTATGACCAAATAATCCTTCATGACCAGCAAAAAAATAAAAAAATGCGCCTCGAACTTCGTGTACTTGGCCAGGCATTCTTGGGAACCTTTACCAAGGAGCATGCCATCGCCGAGGGACTCGCGTGGCTTCAAGAGGTTTCCAGCCTGGACATGACGCATTGCGAACAGTTTCTGCATGGCATCTCCAAGACGGAAAAACGATTCAAGACCTACTTTCCGTACTTTTTTGCGATGGCCGACCTGCTGGAGGAATGGCGGGATGACCTACTCGCCCAGGACATTAGCGAGGATGACAAAAAGAAACTGTGGTGGTTTTTTGTCCGACCGGAACCCCCGAAGTCTTTGCTTCAGAGGCAAAGAGAGACACTTGACGCCTTTCTGCCTTTAAATGAGGAAGATCCCGTCCTTGTGCCGAAAAAGGAGCGAACCCCTCTTCCCAAATATCTTGCCGATGCGCTGCAAGCTGAGTTGGAGAAAGGACTTCAAAAGGAATCGTTCGATCTGGCTGCATATTTTAGCGACCGTGCTACCTGGGAAAAGACTTGGGCAGACTTGCCGGTAGAACGGATTACGCCATCCAATACAAGGCAGGTAACCAGGCTGGTTATGCCGGGTGATTACCCTGTTCCCCATCCGCCGGCAGCCTATCCCGAGTATATTGCCATCATGCAGGCGGCGCGGCCGGAAGTCCGGGCGGCGGAACATCGTGAAAAGATCGTATTAGGCAAGGTGCTTTTGGTTGCCGGGGACACCCCCCAAAAAATGCTGTTGGTGGATATCCAAATTACCCATGAGGATTTCAGGTACGGTAACTGGACCATGAGTGGGCATCTGCTCTCTTCAATCCGGCTCTCTGCTGGTGCCAGATGGTACCTGGACTGGCTCTCTTCGGATGGAACCGTCACCCTCCCTTTCTCCTCCCTGATTGATCAAGATCCTGGTATTTTTACGGCCATATTCCATTTTACAAAAAAACCGAAAGGAGAATTCCGCCTACTCGTCGTTGATGAGAAACATACTGGCGAGATTTGACCCGACAGGGGGAGAAACATGGTCACAATTCCCTGGAATATCTTCCACTCGCTGGCAAACAATAGAAATTCCCATCAGATTGAAGGAGACCTCTCGCAACCAGGCCGGATACAATGGCCAGAGACCCAGGCGGAATTAACCGAGGCCCGGCGTTTGCTCCTTCCTCTGCTTTCGGGGGACCAGCAGATCCTTCTTGATCTTTCTCTGCTCTGCCATCTTCTCTTGAACCCGCGTACTCGGTCTAAACACTGGGCTTCCTGGATAGAAACCTCTCTTGATACAAAGCTTCTGCTCAATGGATGCCCTTTGTCCACTGCCCTTGCCGGTTTCTGGCAGGCGGTTCCCGTGGTGACCGCCCAACCGGGCCGGTCTGCGTCGATGGTCTATTTCCTGGTCGGCGCCATTTCTGGAACAAAAACAACCCCTTTCTGGCCGCATTGGGTTGACGACCGCCTTGACCAGACGGCAAGAACGGCCATCAAAGACGCCTTTCGTGCAGCCGGGCAGGAGGAGGCTGGGGCCGTGCGGAAGCTCTATACCATCCCGCTTCTTTCCCCTCAAAACGGCCCGCTTGTGGAGGGCCGCTCCCTTGGCCTTTCCCTGGCCCTAGCCGCCTATTTTGTCCTGTGTAAAACAAAGATCCCTCGCCATTTCCTTGCCACTGGCGATGTCACGGGGGAAGACGGCCAAGTTCTTTCGGTGGATAGAGACACCATCGCTGGCAAGGCAGAGCACGCCCTGGATAAGGGTTTTTCACTCTTTCTCTTCCCGCGGGGAAATTATCCCCTCGCTACGGTCACGCCGGGAATGGAGCAAAAACCGGTCGGCACCCTGAAACAGGCCTGGCTGTGGGCGGCCCGTTATGAACCGGGAAACGCCCAGGAAATCCAGCGGCTGGAGACCGCCCTCCAGGATGTCCGATGTTTCGTGGACAACTGCGGAGGGCTTGCGCCCGAATCCCTCGACTGGTGCCGGGAGACCGGCGAGTTGGATAATTTCTTGCCGGATATCATGAACAACCAAGACTTGCTCAAGAGGTTCATGGATCGCTTCGCTGACTGTCTTAAAAAAGGGGACGGCCTTGCCCATGCCGTTGCCATGTCCCGGTTAATCAAGATAGAAGACATGGATGTGGTGGCCAACACCAGCCCCCTGGCCGCCTTCGAGTGGTGCCGCCTCAATTCGGCCCTGACCGATCACGCAGGAAACGTCCGACTGCAAAGGCAGTGGCACGATTTCGGGGCACGCTATGAAGGGAGTGTTCGCAACTCTCCTGAGGGCCGCAGGCGGTACAGCAGTTTCATCAACCACCATTACGGTTCCGGCCTGCACGATCAATATCTCTTTCAGCCGGAGTTTCCCGTTGTTTTCAAGGATGTCCTCAAACAAGAGGAAAGGGTGTATAAAATCTACGGCCGCGGACCGGATTATGTGCTTGGCAGCCTTTACGGCGCCATGGCGCAAAATTATGCCTTCTGCGGCCAGGACTATCTCAAAGAGGTGGAAAACTATGTCCGCAAGGCCCAGAAAAAATTCGGCGGCGGCCTATGCCCGGATTTTGAGCTCGACTGGCGGCGCGGGTTTTCCTATCTCTTCGGTGCCTATATGGATGTCGGGGAATTCAGAAAGGCAAAGAAGGCGCTATGGAACTTTATGGACGCGGATTCATGGAATTGCTTCCTCCTCCGCTGCGAGGAACC
>CAZDYX010000043.1:5023-9606 GCA_964509775.1 uncultured Desulfobulbia bacterium
CCAAGTTTGCCGGCCCCCACCGCTCCCACGCCTATTACTTCCTTACCCGCTTGCTTGCTGATACATGGGGGCAAGGGAATAGTCATGCCTGCGAGGAAGCGACCAGTGTGGGGCAATTGCTGCTGTCCGAGTATCAAGGGCTGATCCAGGGGGTTTCCGGTCACCCTTGGCAGCTCTTTGCCTATAATATGGGCCGCCTCGCTTTGCTCAATAAAAATCAGGACCTGGCCCGGCAGGCCTTTGAAATGAGCATCACCTTATGCGAACAAAGCGGCGAGACCATGAACGTCATGGTCCTACTGCCGCTTACCGCCCTCCATGCCGCCGGCCCGGCTGCGGAAGGGCATATAAAAAAGGCCGGGGCCATCCTGGACCTGATTCGGAACTCCGACTCGCTCAATAAGGGGCACTTCCAGGCACTCTTGAACGCGACGTCCCCGGAGGAAGCGCTGGCCCTGGTCGCCGCCGCTCCGGGTCGATTCTTCCCGTTTCTCTACCGGTGAAGGGAGTCAGCCAGGCTACAACCGTGCGGCAGCCGTAGTTTGATTTTTTGGCCTTGATCAGGTTTTGGGCGATATAATCGGTTGCCTTCTTATATTCCCTCTCCCCAGGGGGGCATAAGCGTAACCTAACGGTTTGGAACCTGTCCAATGTTCGTCATTCCGGCATGTTTTTAGCCGGAATCCAGGATGACAGGAATGAACAAGCAGCCCGCTGTATAATGACGACTTGTTAATGTATCAGCAACTAAAAACGGTGACCCGATATGCCTCGTTTTTTTGATAGATTCGACGACGACATCCGGAGCATTCTTCTCGCCCAGATTCGTAATCTTTGGACCCATTCTTCCACCGCCATCGAAGGGAATACCCTCACCCTCGGCGAGACGGCCTTTATCATCGAAGAAGGCCTGACCGTTTCCGGCAAGTCCCTCAAGGATCACCAGCAGGTCATCGGCCATGCGCGAGCCATTGAGCTGGTATATAAATTTCTGGAAAAAGAAGAGGTTGTGGAGTCCGACCTTTTCGAACTGCACCGCTCCGTGCTTGCTGAACATATTGTAGATGTTTATGCCCCTGTTGGCGCCTGGAAGAACGAGCCCAATTTCACAAACGTGATAACGGAAGAGGGCAGCCAGACATGGCGGGAATATCCTGCGCCGGAATTGATTCCCGGACTCATGCGGCAGTGGCTTTCCCGCTTCAACTTGACTTGCCGCACGGTCATACGCCCTGATGAAGCGATAAAGGCCTATGCCGATCTTCATCTAACCTTTGTGACCATTCATCCTTTTTTCGACGGCAATGGCCGCATGGCAAGACTGCTTGCCAATTTCCCGGTGTTGTGGGCCGGCCTGCCACCTGTTGTGGTGTCTACAGAGTTCCGCCGGGAGTACCTTGAGGCTATATCCGGGTATCAGAACACAATTATCGATCTGGCCGGGCTGGAGGATCTGGGAATGCTGCCGGATAATGATGAAAAAAGCAGATTTCTCAAACTCTGCGAGGGCTTTGTCGCCTCAACCAGGGCGCTGCTGGAACAGGCCGAGGCCGTGCAACGCCGAAAAGGACAGTGGTGAGGTTATGGATTATGATATTTCCCTGACAAGGCGAAAAAAAGATTGCAATCCGTCACGCGAAGGGCGTAGAACACGACTTAAAGATTGGATGGCAATTAAACGAAGAGAATGGACCTATTACTGAAATTATATACTGCGTCTTACCTTAGGATGGAGTGCTGATGTTCGCGGAGTGCATGGAAACACTACAAAATGTAGGTATCAATGCCAGCGTCAAGCCGGAGTCCTTCCCTGACTGGTGTGATCCGGCCGTGATATTTCCAATGCTACGCCTCGGCATCTACCGGTTTACCTTCGAACTGTTGGACGGCCATCCATCGGCATCCTTTTCAGGCTCCGCCTGGCGTGGCGCCCTCGGGTGGAGCCTGCAGAAGCTGTTTTGCCGCCAGGGGGATGGCATCTGCCCAGGTTGTGCATGCCAGTCGGGTTGCCCCTATAATGAACTTTACGAACAACACAGCCGGGAATCCGGCTTTGCCGATCCCCCCAGGCCCTATGTGCTCTTCCCTTTACCCTCGGCGACAAACGGCCTGCTCCAAGTGGAAATAACCCTGATCGGGCCAGGCTGTTTCTTCCTCCCATATATTGCCGCCGCCTTAGAGATGGCCGGCAATAATGGCTTGGGCAAAGGCCGCGATAGACGCCGGTTATCGTTTGTTAGTATCGAGCAACGCCAACCTGATGGCGCCTGGCTCAACGGTTATCTTTTGGGCAAAAGAACAGTTTTGAAGCGAGATTCCTTTCCGCTGGCTGATTACCTAGCCTTTGTACCATCGCCACCCGCCGCTCCCTGGCGAGTTGAAGTTGTTACTTCCCTGAGGTTGCGCAAGGAAAGCGTCAATCTGGGTAGTCTCGACTTGGCCTTTGCTTTTACGACCTTGGGAATTCGTCTCGACCTGCTACACATCTTATGCGGAGGCAATCGTATGACCCAGGGAGAGTGGCAACATTTGAAATCCTTTCTACAGGAACCAGGTGAATGCAGATCGACAACTCACTGGCACGACTGGCACCGGAAATCATCCACACAGAAGAAACTCGTACCCATGGGAGGCGTCGTAGGCACTATTCTGGTCACGCCGTCCGCCCGGAAAGAGCAGGTTTGGTGGCGCTGGTGGAAGACCGCAGAACTATTTCACCTCGGCAAGGGAACGACCATGGGGAATGGGAAGATTATCATGGAGGGAGCAAATGACGGACTTTCGACAAAGGATTGATTCCTACTTCACAACAGTAGGCAAACAGCCTCTTCCAAAGAAGGCATTTCTTCTGGTCGGCTCGAACCCGCTACCGGTTTACGCGGCGGTTCTTGCCCTGGCCCCTGAAGAGATCTACATGCTTGGTACGGCGCAGGTGGCCGGGATAATGGACACCCTGAAAAAAATGTCTCTCTTCAACGGAAAAGTAAAAAAAACGGTTAGCTGTGATGGCGCGGATTCGGTTTCGATCACGGTTCAGGCAGGGAATATTCTCAAGGAGGCCGACGGTGATATTTGGCTTTTCTATACGGCCGGCACCAAGGCTATGGCCGTGCATAGCTTCCGGGCATGGGAAAAAATGTTTGTAGAACCGGCACCACCTTGGGCCATATATCTCTCGGCGGACGGTCCTGCTTTCTGGTTTCACGGAATCAATCAACCATTCAGGTTGTCTGATGGAAGAGGAAAAGATTCCGTATCGCAAATGAGTCTCCAAGATATCATTACTATCCATTCCATGGAGAAGGTAGAGGCCAAAGACCACCATATAAAAACAGACTCATATGCTACATTGGCTAATAGAATTCATGACGTTGTGCTGGAGGAAGGCATAAGGGGATATTTAAGCACACTTCCTCCTACCTATGAAGAGGTAGGGGTCCCCAGATCCACGGAAACAGGATGCCCTATCGGGAAAGGGATTCTTGATTACATCAATTTTTTAAACAACCACCAGGATAATGCATTTCATACCAGGTATTCCTATGATGAGTGGGATAAAAAGATCAACCCTACCACAACTACACCTCCATTAACCGTCGATACCATCATGGAAAACCTGCTACAGGAAACCATTCCAGCGGGGGGCTCTAAGAAGTGTCTTGAAAAAAGGGCAAAAAAAAGAATAAGCACCCTCAAGTGGCTGGCCACCGAGTGGCTTGAAACCTGGGTGGCTTCGGCCCTTAAAGATGCAAATCTTTTCGACGAGATTCATGACAGCTACACTTTTGTTTTTCCCGAGACAGAATTGACCAAGGGCCTCCCTAAAGAAAAGCGTACTTCAGAAGTCGATGTCGTGGCCGTGCGGAGTATCACCCCTTTTGTCTTTTCCTGCACCATTGACGAGAAGGCCTACACCAAATATAAACTGTTCGAAGTGCGGCAGCGAGCAAACCAGCTCGGTGGCGATCATGCTCGGGCCGCCGTGGTCTGTCTCTCGGACAATCCAAAACACATCAAAGCCCAGCTCAACCAAGGCTGGGAAGGGTATGGCACCATCGAGGTTTTCGGCAAGGCTGACCTAAAGGACAGAAAGACATTCGGAGATGCCGTGAAAAAGTGGATCAACAAACTGGAGGGCTGAAATGTTCATCACCATTTTTGACGGTCTGGGTATTCAGGAATACCTGTTTGGCTCAAATCGGCTTGCTGAAAATATCGGGGCATCATATCTCGTAGAGAGCGCCCTCATCCACTGGCCCCTCATGGCAGCCCAGCAAACGGCACCGGGTCAAGTCAACACGGGAACAAACGGAGTCTTTGTGACTCCTGGTATTCTCAACGGTTCCAGCCATAAAATCGAACTGCTTTACAGAGCTGGCGGCAACGCGGTTTTCCTCGTTCAGGACAGGCCAACCGCCATGAGTCTGGCACAGACCTATTCCCGGATCCTCATCGAGCAGGCCCCCGGATTACAGATAGCCTGCTGTCATCATGAAATCACCGAAGAGCCTTTCGATCTGGGAGCGGAATTGATGAAAGCCTTACGGGAACTTGCCCGCATAAAAAATACCCGGATTGCGTCC
>CAZDYX010000043.1:9616-11244 GCA_964509775.1 uncultured Desulfobulbia bacterium
GCCTGCGATCCGGCCATAGGGTCTGATCCGAAACGTCCGGGACGTTTTATCGGTCCTGCCGCACTTGCAAAGCTGAACAACACCGATCTTGCAAACAGGAGGCTCCAGCAATTCCCCGCCGATGCGGTTACAAACACCAGGGAATTTCCTCTTGAACTTGACGAAATAGTGAAAGATCGGGGTGAAAAAAGCTACATAGGCATAGTTCATATCGATGGCAACGGCGTCGGCAAACGTTTTCAGAACTTACTGACCACATCAACAAGTAATGAGGAGCAGCTTCGATCAATCCGTCACTTTTCGGCAGGGGTCACCAAGGCGGGCATTGAAGCCATACGTGCAGTCATCACTCAGGTTGAAAGATTATACGGACATTTGGGGAGCAATACCAAGCTGCCAATCCGGCCGTTGGTCTACGGGGGCGATGACATTACCTTTGTATGCCATGGCCGTGACGCCTTGGATCTCGCTGCCATCTGCCTTAAAAAGTTTATGGAGAGCTCCGGGAATCTCGATGCCTGTGCCGGAATTGCCCTGGTAAAAAGTCACTACCCCTTCTGGCGCGCTTACTCGGCGGCCGAGGAATTCCGCAGTAACGCCAAGGTTGCTCCGAGTAATGATGCGCGCCGTATTAAGGGCGAGACGCAGTGTTCGGCCATGGATTGGCAGATCATCCCTGGCGGCCCCAATCTGTCTCTCCAGCAGCGTCGGGACAGGGAATATACGGCCCTTGACGGGAAGAAGCTGGAGTGCCGACCCTACTTCGTTTATCCAGATCCACAGGATTCCCTGCACGATTGGGACCGATTCCATGACGGTCTGCTACGAACCCTGCAAACAGAGGACCCCTGGGTAAAAAGCCGCTCCAGAATCAAGGGGCTCATTCCATTCCTGCAGCAGGGCGAAGACGCCACCCGAATCATTCTCACGGATATGGCCCGGAAAGGGTATCGAATTCCATCGTATTCAAGCGAAAGCTTTTCGGAATCAGGGTTCTATGGGAATCGCACCCCGCTGTTTGACGCCATTGAATTGCTTGATCTGACAAAACCACTTTAGACGTTGCGGGAGAATCAAAATGACCTGGCTGCAGATTACCTTGTTGAGTGACTCCTGTTTTGCCGCCGGCGCCGGCCTGGCGGCTGAAGTCGATATTGACATCGAACGGGAAAATGAGATCGGCTTGCCGATCATCCGGGGCAGAACCTTAAAGGGGTTGCTGGTGGAAGAATGCGCCCTGCTGCTTGAGATTTTCGGATCGACACAGTGGCAAGAGGCGGCCGATAAGATTTTCGGCGGTCCTGGCAGGCGAAGGGGAGGATCTCTGGTCATCGAGAACGCCAGCCTGCCGTCAAAACTCAGGAAGGCGGCCTATGATGCCTTGAACCCTGACCGAACTCCGAGTCCCTTGTCCCGGGTACAGTTGCTGCGCTGTCTGACCGATATCCGCCGACAGACCAAAATGAATGTCGATGGCACGCCCGAGGAGCACAGCCTGCCGCTCGCACCCCTCGAGGACGGCTACCATGGCGCGATCCTCGAGGGCGTGGAGCCGGGCGCGCGCTATCTGCTCCGTCTCGACGGCAGCCGCGAGCGACCCGACCCGACCTCGCGGCTCCAGCCCGAGG
>CAZDYX010000043.1:11254-14895 GCA_964509775.1 uncultured Desulfobulbia bacterium
CAGCCTGCGCGCGACCCGCTTGGCGATAAAGGGGCTGACCTTCCTGAGCAGACTGCACGGCGCCGACCGGCTGTCCGACGACGAAAAGGCGCTTTTAGCCGCCTGTGCTCTTAGCGTGCGGCGGGGCGGCGTCCACCGCAACAGGGGCTGGGGCAGACTCCGTCTGCGGATACTCGATCAGCATGGCCATAATCTTACGTCAACATGGGTGACGCCCCTGCAAACGTCGTCAGGAGGTGTTTCATGCCCGCAATAATCATTTTCCGTCTGACCCTTACCACCCCCCTTGTTCTTTCCGTGCCAGGCGGTGACGCCAACAGTGCAATGACCCTTGATTACGTGAGCGGCAGTTCCATCGCAGGCGCCCTGGCTAATCACTGGCAACGTTGGCGTCAGGCGGAAAACCCTGTCCATGACGAGGAATTCAATGCTATTTTCCTCTCCGGGAAGGTCATCTTCACCAACGCCTACCCGGAAGGAGAGGATGGTTGTCGGCTGCTGCCGGCACCCTTGAGCCTGATGGTCGAAAAACACTTTTCAGCCACGGTTTATGATCTGGCCTGTACAAACAATCTTGAGGATATTCTCGAGGACAATAATGGAGAACCCCGTACCCTGCTTCCTTGGCGGCCCGGGTATATTAAAATCTCCGGTGAAACCCTGAAATTTAGAACCGCTCAATCCACCGCCTATATCCATCACCAGAGAGATCGGGAAATGGGGCGGGCCACAGAAGAGAAGGGCGCGATCTTTTCTTACATAGCGCTGAACCCTGGTGAACAGTTTGTTACCACTGTCCTGGTAAAGGATGATCAAATGTTGCCAACGGTTCGTTCCCTGCTTTTTGACAACGACCAGCCGCTGCAACTCGGCCGCTCCCGCTCTGCCCAGTACGGTGGTAATGCCCTGTTGGAACCGATACAGGAAACTACCTCCGCAGTTTTTAAGGAGGCTGGAGACGAAGCCATACCATCTGGCCGTACCACTGTCACGCTTCTCTCCGATTATCTAGGCACGGATAAAACCGGCCACCCAACCCCGGCCGCATTCTTGTTGGAACTGTCCGAACGTCTCGGTCTTGAGGTAACGAGTAAACACCTCGTGGACTCTTTTGACCGAACGCGGCCTGTTTCCGGTTATGTCGGAACCTGGCGGATGCCGCAGCCTCCCCAGGCAACCCTGGTGGCTGGAACTGTCTTCGTTCTTGACTTCCCATCCTCGCCGCCTCCGGAAAAAATAAGGGAGATCCTTTGGAACGGCCTTGGCAGGCGCACGATCGAAGGCTTTGGCCGGATTGCCTTCAACTGGCATGGCAAAGATGAATCCTTTACCTTCAACACCGACGAAGAGCGGAAACCTATCGGCATGGCACCCCTTGCGCCTTCCCCACCGGGCGCTCTGGAGGAAGATACCCTTCGACTGTGTCGAGAGCATCTCCTCCGCGAGGGAATCGAGCATGCCATCTACACGAAAGCGAATGAACTGATCAGCACCAGCCCGCGAGGCATTCCGGCAAAGGCTGTCCTGGGACGCCTTCGCGGTCGAATAAAGACAGCGGCCACCCCAGCGGAAATTCTGACGTTTCTCAACGCCTGCGCCCCCAAACCGGCAGGAAAACAATTACAAAGCTGTCGGATCGAGGACTCCCCCTTCGCCTCGTGGCTTAAGGAGCTTTTTACTTCAACCGGCGCCGGGGGGCGTCTTGCCACGTTAATCGCCTATGACGAAATTAAAAGGCGCTGGCATCTCGACGGAGAAGAACACTGCGATCCCTTGTTCTCCCGAATGGAATTTTCCTGCCAGAAGGCCCTAGCCGATCAGGTGCTTCGTGGCATGATCCGTATGAAAAAGGAAATGGAGGACAACAATGGATAGCCTTCGACAACGCTTCCTCGAACCGCGGCGGATTTCGCACCGGCTGATACTCTCCGGGACACTCACCCTGCTGTCACCGGCCCATATCGGAGGCACTGATTCATTAAGCCTCCTTGACCAACCCATTCTACGCGACCACGCTGGTTATCCATACATCCCGGGCACCACGCTGGCCGGCGTCATGCGCGCCTATGTTCACCAGGCGCTTGGCGGCGGCAACCGGGAAGCCGACAGTCTCGTCGGGCTTTTCGGTTGCCGCTGGCAGGACGACCAAGGCATTCAGTCCCCTCTCATTGTCGACGATGCCAGCCTGGCCGAAGGATACCAGGGCATAACCGAATTCAGAGACGGCGTGCGGATTGATCCGGCAACCGGCACGGTGGCCAGACAGGGAACGGTCGGGATGAAATACGATCTGGAGCTGCTTCCTGCCGGCACCCGCTTCAATATTCGTTTCGAGCTGGTTCTTTGTGGAGAGGAAGCCACCGACCGACCGAGACAGAAACTCTTTCTTCTAGGCATCAAAGGCCTTGAAGATGGGGCAATCAGTCTCGGCGGTCGCACCAGGCGGGGCTACGGGAACTGTCAGGCCGGAAACTGGCAGTTGCAGCGCTTCGATCTGCGGAACACGCGGGGAATGCTCGAATGGCTGGGAACCGAAGGGGGCGTGCCGGATGGCTGGCCCTGCGCAGAAAGACGAATTCTGGCTGATACTGTCGCCATTGCCGATTATATCGGCAGCAGCTTACCAACCGCTGTCGCGAAACCGGGACTGGTCATCGAACTGACAATGACCTGCCCTGGGTCACTGCTGATCGGTTCAGGCGGACACGATCCTGACGAGGCCGACTCCATCCAGATCCATCGGTTGTTCGTCGGACCTAATGGCTCGACAGGGTATCAACCTGTGATTCCGGGGACATCCCTTGCCGGCGTCCTACGGCAACGCGCCCTGAAAATTGCCAATACCCTTGCAGGCCCTGCAAATGGGGAACGAGCCACAGCGTTGACCGACAGCCTGTTCGGCCGGGACATGAGTGGCGGCGGCAAACCGACAGCCTCCAAGGTGGTCTGCCGGGAGTCGGTGATCGATCCGGGGCACCATAAACTTCGACACGCCAGGGTATCCATTGACCGGTGGCGTGGCGGAGCGCTTCCGCACCTGCTTTTCGAAGAAGATGTCCTTTTCAACAGCCCCGTCAGCCTGCGCCTCACCGTCGCCGATCCGACAGAGAGCGAAACCGGCCTACTTTTTTGCCTTATCAAGGATCTTTTCACCGGCGACCTGACAATCGGAGGAGAAACTGGGATCGGCCGGGGGATTTTGTACGGCACCGCCGGAACCGTCACACTTACACGCGGCAATGGACAGTGCCACACGATTTCGCTCAGTGGTGACGGAAAGGGACGGCTCGATGTTAACGATCCGGACGGGATTTCAAACCAATTTTTTCAAGCCTTGAATACAGATCTCACAGGAGGCATGTCATGAGCGCCGGTGCAAATACCCCAGTCCGAAAACTTATTGAAACGGGCCGACTTGACTGTACAGAGAAAGTCATTGTCGGAAAAGGGCCGGAGGCGGAATTTTCCGGAGAACTGTTGCATTTCTGGGGGCAGTCCGCGGGTTGGTTGCTTGGACATGCCGTGGACGGGTTGCTCTGGGGCAAGATCATAGCGGGCGGCTTTGTTCTAGCCCACAGTGCAAATCCTGCCTGGGGGGCATCCCTGCGTGTATCGACACTGCTTGACCTCAGGGTTTTCAA
>CAZDYX010000044.1:0-14881 GCA_964509775.1 uncultured Desulfobulbia bacterium
TTCGTGTCTGATACGTTCGTTGCTCTGCCCCTAACAGACTACAGACTAAACAACCAGAGTAGTTACTAAATTTGTAAGAATCTATGAGAACTATTGCTGCCGAAGAAATTACCCGGGTGGTAGGTGAACTGGCGATAAACGCGGCCCACCATCTTGAACCGGATATCCTGGATCGGCTGGTTGCGGTTCGGGATCTTGAAACCGAGCCGCTGGCAAAGAACATCCTTGAGGTCTTGCTGCAGAATGCGGAAATTGCCAGTCGAGAACACATCCCGCTTTGTCAGGATACGGGAATCAGCGTGGTTTTTGCTCGGATAGGCCATGATGTCCGCGTCCAAGGAGACCTCATGGCGGCTATTCAAGAAGGGGTCAGGATCGGGTATGAGGAGGGATTCCTCCGGAAATCGGTGTGTGATCCCATTACCAGAACCAATACCGGAACCAATTTCTACGCCGTCATTCATCTTGAAACCGGACCTGGTGACCGGATTGCCATTTCCTTTCTTCCCAAGGGCTGTGGCAGCGAGAACATGAGTGGTCTGACCATGTTGCCACCCTCGGCAGGCACCTCCGGGATAAAGGACTTTGTGGTTGAACGGGTTTTTGCGGCCGGGTCCAATCCCTGTCCGCCGATTACGGTGGGGGTGGGGGTGGGAGGTACCATGGAAATGGCCGCTCTTCTTTCCAAAAAGGCGCTCTTGCGTCCTCTGGGGAGACCGCATGCCAGGCCGGACGTGGCCGAGTTGGAAGATGCCATCCTGACGAAGATCAATGCCTCAGGCCTTGGCCCGCTGGGACTGGGGGGGAAAACAACAGCCCTTGCCGTCCATATCGAGGTCTTTCCCACCCATATTGCGAGTCTGCCGGTGGCCGTGAATATTCAGTGCCATGCCCACCGTTACAAGGAGATCGTAATTTAAACCCCATGTCCATGCTTCGTTACCAACCGCCATTACTTGACAATTGTCGGTCTATTGATGTCCCCTTTGCACCCGGTGTGCCGGAGACGCTTTCCGCCGGCGACCTCGTGGGTCTGAACGGAACCCTATACACGGCCCGGGACCAGACCCATCGCCGTCTTATCGATCTCCTTGATGCAGCTCTTCCTTTGCCCATAGATCTCGCCGGCCAGGTTCTCTATTATGTGGGGCCGACTCCTGCCCGGCCAGGACGGGTCATCGGCGCCGCAGGCCCCACCACTAGCTACCGGATGGATGTGTATACGCCTCGTTTGCTGGCATTGGGCCTTAAAGCCTTCATCGGCAAAGGGCCGCGGTCGCACCAGGTGCGACAGGCCATGCAAAGATTTGGCGCAGTGTATATGGCCACCATCGGCGGGGCAGGCGCTTTTTTGTCCCAATGCATCATCGCATGTGAGCTGATCGCCTTTCCCGATCTCGGACCGGAAGGACTTTTTCGATTAGAGGTGCGGGGCCTGCCCGCGATCGTCATCAACGATCTTGTTGGCAGGGATTATTATGAAATGGTAGGAAACAGACCCAATCTTTCGAATGGGTAGGGTCTCTGCTCGGCCAATCACCAAGGTCAGATTAATCCGACTGGTTGCAATCGGGGTTCTGGCCTTTGCCGTCGTCTATGGATTCCTGATCGAACCTTGCCAGCTCACCATCACCACGGTTCCGGTGCATCAAGGTGCCCTGGCAAAAATTCTGGCCGGCAGGAAGGCCATACTCCTCTCCGACCTGCACTTTGATGAGCGCGGGCAGGATTATGGCCGAAAAATTCTGCGACTTCTTAAAACCATCCGGCCGGATATAATCTTCCTCACCGGGGATTACGTGAAGTGGGGCAGCCGGGCCGCGGCCTATGAGACCGCGATTACCTTCCTCTCCCAGCTCAGTGCTCCCCTCGGCGTGTACGCGGTGATGGGTGATGCGGACACCACCTATTCCCGGAAATCCTGCGAATTCTGCCATGAACCGGAAAGCAACGCCTTAACCCGTCGCCACGAAGTGACCTTTCTTAAGAATTCGCGGCAACTGATCCGGACCGGGCAAGGGGAGTTCCTGCTGGGCGGAGTTGATGCCGAACCGGATTATACCAACACCCTTTTCCTGGATAAGATAATAAACACTGACCTGCCGATGATTCTTCTGGCTCACAGTTCCCTTGCCTACAAGCCCATCGGCAAAGAACACGAGATCTTGGTCCTTTCCGGGGACACCCACGGCGGCCAGGTCCGGCTCCCCCGGTGGTTCTGGCTCCTGACCGGCAGGAAGCCGGATCCGGACCATATTTACGGGTTCTATCAGGAAGGTAAAAAGGCCTTGTTTGTCACTCGGGGGGTGGGAACTTCCTGGCCTCCGTTGCGGCTGGGCGAGCCTCCTGAGATCGTTGTCCTGGAGTTTGGAGTAGAGGAGATCCCATGATATGAAATCACTGGCGGATTACCGAAGCGGGCGGACCTTTTGGGTACTGATGTTCCCCCTGTGGGTACTCACGCTTGCAGTGCTCTTTCCGGCATGTACGGAAAAACCGCGTTTTTTTTACGATTTCGAGACGGACAGGGACCTGGATGATCTGGTATGGAAATGCAAGACCCTTTTCCGGCTCGCCGATCAACACGCCACTTCAGGGTCAAGGAGCCTGGAAGTTGAATTTTATCCGGACCCCGACAATACCGGTGAACACTACCCTGGAATCGCATTCAACCGATTCAATCCGGACTGGTCAATTTATAGTAGCCTCTGTTTCGATGCCTTTAATCCCGAAGAAAAGGCACTGAACCTGGTCGTGCGGATCGATGACCGCAAGAACCCCGACTACCCCGACCGCTACAATACGGCCATCATCCTGGTTCCCGGAGCAAATCACGTTTCCCTTCCCCTGAATGGCCTCATCACTTCCGGGACCAAGAAAAGATTAAACATGGCAAGAATTGAGGGTGTGATTCTGTTTTTGTCCAACCCTAAAGAGCGGCATACCCTTTTTCTGGATCGGGTCCTGGTGGAGTAATCTCCCAGTGCCTCATTGGAGAGATTTTTACTTTGTTTCACGTTGCTGCCCTGCCGGAAAATTATCGCTTTAGCAGTTGTCAAAAAAGGATTCCTGTGGTAATTAGGACATCTTTGGAGATTCTCATTTCCGGTTTCAACTTGTACTTGATCCTTTGCATTATTCCATTCTTGATGGCGGCGTAGCCAAGTGGCTAAGGCAGCGGTCTGCAAAACCGTTATTCACCAGTTCGAATCTGGTCGCCGCCTCCAAGTAATATCAAGGACTTAGACACTTTCTCTAAGTCCTTTTTTATTCACTGGTTGCGTCTGGGTTGCGTGTGGTTGCGTGTCAAGGTCGTCAATACATGATGTACTTTCTTTTGGGAGCCACTTGTAATATGTTCGGTAGGTGATCTCCGCCGTTGAATGTCCCATCTCTTTACTGACCTCCGCAAGGGTATCACCCTTACTCAATCGTAGGGTGGCGTAGGTGTGCCTCATGTCGTGTGGTGTTCTTCGCCGCAATCCTGATCTATCCATGGCCCGGTTCCATACACGATGAATGAAATTGCCGTAATTTAAGGGCGTGCCGTCCTCATTGGTAAAAATCCATTCCGGCATTGATTTCCAGCCCTGTTTGAGCGTTCTCTCTGCCATACGGGTCTTGTGCTGTTTCAATATTTCGGCAAGTTGTGAGGTCATTCTCACATGGCGACGGCTCGACCGGCTCTTAGGTGTCGTTATCTTTCCGCGTGTGATATTCCTCTGTACGAGTATCAACCTTTGAAAGAAGTCTATGTCCTGCCACTGTAGGCCTATGATTTCGCCGATTCTAAGGCCGGTCCTGAACCCACAAACAACGAGCGGAAAATAGGCAGGGTATTCCTTCTTGAATGTGTCCTCAATCTTTGCGCGTTCTTCCCAGGTGAAAGGGTCTTGCTCTTTTGACTGCCGCTCATCTTCTGGTTTCGGTATAGGAACACTACGAGCAGGATTAGCAGGGATAAGATCATCAGGATTGACGGCATTGCGTAGGATAGCGCTCAGGCAGTTCTTAATATTTCTTGCCGTAGAACTTCTGATCCCGCCCTTAACCCTTTTGCAAATCAAGTCACTTATCATCCGTGATGTGATCTCATTTAACGGTTTAGAACCGAAGGCAGGGACAAGATCGTGATCAATAATCAACCGATAACTGCGGTACGTGGAATGCTTCAAAGATAGGACAGCTACTTTTTCGTACCATCCTAACTGACATTCACCGGTAGAATCCTTCCAACCGTCGATATATTCTTTGAGGGTGGGAATTTTAGAGTGTTCATCAAGGCTCATATCCCCCAGGGTCAATCTGGCCCCGATTTTCTTGGCCACTTCCATGGCGGTACGCTTATCCTTGCCGATCTTCTTGCCCTTGTGGTCAATGAAAACCCACCATATCCCCGAGCCTTCTGGACGTTCCTTTACTTTGGCCCCCATCTCATCTTTCCTCAACGGTTATCATCGGATTATCTTCCCTATCCCCAGCTCATCAAATCGAAATTCCAAC
This sequence comes from uncultured Desulfobulbia bacterium, assembly GCA_964509775.1. GTDB lineage: Bacteria > Desulfobacterota > Desulfobulbia > Desulfobulbales > CAZDYX01 > CAZDYX01. Next base: position 4,504 of record CAZDYX010000044.1, read on the forward strand.
CGAGCAGGACCGCCGATCCCTGACACGTCACAGGTCCCGGCAAAGAGTTTTACAACCTCGCTACTCTGCACCTCGTCGGGAATGTCGATTATACGCCGGATCTGTAATGAGGCCCCTCGATAATCCCCAGGTGTTGCTTGAGGATGTGATAGTGTTGTATGAGCCTGGTTACCAGAACATAAAGTTTTTACCAGTAAGGTTTTCATGTCATGCCCATCCTCTGAAGCTCCGCCAGCTCCTTTTTCGTGGCCCGCATCACCTGGTAATCCATGATAACCCATGACATGACGTCCAGTGATCCACCATCTTCGAGCACAATGACTGGCAAGCCATAAGACGATGCAGGGTGATCCGTGGTGATCTCTGCTTCAATCTGTTGTCGCCCTGCATCTCGGTCGAAAAAGTCTTTGTAGGATAGAATCATAGCTCTTCCTCCAAATCATCGGCCTCCTCGGCCATGGTTTCAGCATGTAATTTTTCCAGGTCTTTAAATTTTTTGGTTTCGAGTAAGTCGTCATGTCCGCTCTTAAGGATCGCCTGCAATGCTTCCTCGGCGGTCACAAGCTCGGCGGTATCACGCTCTCCCTGCCACTGCGTCCCGTGGATGAGAACATAGCGGCCATCTTTTAACTTGGCGATTCCTTGGTGCCGGCCGGTGCTCCCGCAGGTCCAATTTCGACCGTCCCAAAAATCCAGATCCGCGTTGTAACGAACTCGGCCGATTACGTTTCCATCCTCATCAAACACGTTGACTCTGCATTCTGACATGCTCCTACCTCCATAAACGAAAAAGGCCATGGATTGCCTACGCTCTTTCACAAGCGCCCGGCCCTTGCGGGTTCCCGGAATCCATGGCCAAAACTTAAAGCTGTAGAAACAACAAAAGCCCATAACGGTGGCTCCTCCGGTGAAAGATTGTAGGCAGCTTCAGATTATCAGAAACACACTTCATGTCAAGGATAATTTATCCCGCCAAAATGTACCCCATCAGATACAAATGGCCTCCGTTACCCGCCCCAGGCTTTCGAGGATAGCCCAGAATCGTTCCGCAGGGTGTGGCCCTGGTCAATGTGCGTCTGAACAAAAAAAAGGCCCCTCCGCCTGCACCACATCGGAGAGGCCTGCCGGGTCACGCCTTGGAAGGGTCGCCCCGGCCGCCAACTGTTGTTACATGAAATAAGGTCACCGGTGGGCTGGACCTCATCGGCGCTTCCAGGTTGTCACCCGCCCGCCCGCCGCAGGCTACACAAAATTAACGCCCCATGGAGGCCCGCACGAGGTAATTTGTTAACATAATATTTTCGCCTCTAAAATTAGCGTTCGGCAAGAACTCACTTTGGACGCTCTGAACTGCTTTGTTCCAGAGATTCAAGTCGGCCTCGATCGCCGCCAGCAAGCCGTTAAGTTCACTTTGCACTTCCGCGCGACGGGTCATTATGGCTGCTTGCAAAGCTTCAAAAAGCTGTTTTTCCGCTTCGACAACCGCCGACTGTGCTTCAGGCAGCAAAGAATCCTCGATCTCGGTCGCCAGGGATTGCAGCGCGGTTTTTTTTATGAAAAGAGTGCTACGCTTTTCAACAATCTTGTCCACAGGTGTGTCCGCCAATAGCCCCTGACGAATTTCTGCGTCAAGGCTGACAATCTGCAAATCTTGATCCTCGACCTGCTGCCGAAGAGCAATTGCTTTGTTGGTCAAAGACGCAAGTTGCTTTTTTGCCTTTTCCAGTGCCGGCAAAGCATCTTTTTGGATCCCTGCCGCCTTCACAATTTCGCCTTTCAAATCCTCGACCTTATGCATTGCTGGCACCTCCTGTCAGAGAACCGGCGTTCCCGGTCTTGACTCGTTCCAGATAATCGGCATGAGCCTTGGGGTCGCGTTCTATCATTGTCCGGATGGCCTCGCTCGCACTGCATCGATTCGCTTCCTGGTAGGCCAAAACGCGACATTCAAACAGCCCGCCCGCCTTAGTTATCGCGGCTCGCATCTCGATGACTTCTTTTTCCGCATCCGTTAAAATTCGTTCTTCGGTCATTTTCTTTCTCCTTGATCGGTTAAATTTTGGGTGGAGGTAATCTCCACTTCATGGCGCCTCACACGGTCTCTAAGCTCTTCCGCCGTGATAATTCCCTCGATTGCAAACAGGCTGCAAAGACCATCTGTGACCGCCGCTTCAAAAGCAACATCATCTATCTCTTCCATTATCATCCTCTCGTTTTCGGTATTTTCCAGTCTGCCGGCAAGGGTCTGGAATAGTTCTTTAAAATTTGACGCACCTGTTTGGCCACGATCGCCTTAGCTGCCGGGTACTGCATGAGCCGTTTCTCAATGGCCAGAAAATCACTTTTCAAAACAACAATCCGTGCACAAAACTCATCAGAAACGGTGGCCCGTTCCATCAACTCCCCGGAAAGTTGCCGCTCCTGCATTTCTTTGATGTTTGCCTCAGCTCGGGTTTTGCGGGTTCGCTCGGCCGTTAAAGTGCTGGGGTCGCCGTCACCCTGGACTTGCTTGCCGGGTCCATCGCGCTGTTCGCGCCAGGCTTGTACCTGGTCGGGGTCAAGGGCCCAGTCCTTGCCCCTGGCCCCCCTGGTAACAACCGGACAGCCGCGCCTTATCCAGCCGTCAAGGGTGGTCAGACTGATTTCAAACTTTTCTGCAATTTCTCGTTTGTTCATAATAGTAGGTACTCCCTATCAGACGATTACCCCTTGAGCTTTTGACTTTTCCTGACTTTTTGCCCGCCTGCCAGCCCACCAGGGAGTAGTAACAACAAGCCATTAAAAAAATATCACACACGGGCGAGCATCGTGGTTTGAATTACTCACCAAGTAAAACACTCTGGAAGGACCCGAAAGATTATTTACCCTTAGCCTTTTGATATACTAGCTGCCTTGCCCTCGCCGATGCCTGAAGTACGCCAACATTTACATCAACATAATCATAAACCGTCGCTCGATCTTTGCCCGGTGCCGGTCTCAGGACTCGGCCCAGGTATTGAGTAAGCCGGCCATCAAATTTGACAGGTGTTGCCAGGAACAATGACTGTAATGACTTTGCATCGAAGCCCTCGCCAATCAATTGGCCCGTAGCAATCAAGACCTTGACCGCGCCCGCGTGTAGGCGTTCCACAATGGCCCGCCGTTCGCCGTTGTTGACAGCCCCGGTCAGAACGTCGGACGTTACGCCTTGCGCGTCCAGCATGTCAGCTATGGCCCGGCAGTGTTCCTTCCTATCGCTCAGGACCAGACACACCGCGCCGCCGTTCGATGCCTCGGCGATAACATCTTCCACAATAAGACGGTTCCTGGTCTCATCCTGCGTCAACTCTGAAAGCATCTTCGAGTATTCCTCGGAGGCGTCAAGGTTCGTTGTAAAATCGGTTTCTCTGGTGACAATCTCGGCCCTTAGAACGTCCCCGGATTCAAGCAGAGCATTCTTGTCCACCACATGCCGAACGTCGCCGATGTACCAGAATATCAACCGTGACAATCCATCCCTGCGCCAGGGTGTCGCCGACAAGCCCAACATGTACCTACTGTCAAAAGCGCTGACGGCCTCTGTGAACGTCCGAGAAGGCGCTCTATGGCATTCATCCACAACCAGGAATCCGATATGCTCCCGGATCTCTGGTGCAATCCTATACAGACTTTGCACAAGGGCGATCGTGACCAGCTCGCCGATCTTCCGCTTGCCATCGCCAATGATCCCCACCTGCGCCCGTGGGATTTCAAGAAACTGTCCTATCCGGTCAACCCATTGCGCCAGGAGTTCTTTCGTGTGGACGATTATTAGTGTCGGCTGTTTCCGTTCCGCGATGATCGCCAGGGCCATGACGGTCTTGCCGCTGCCCGTCGCCGCAGACAAGGTGCCTAAGTTCTTTAGGAGCATGTCATTGACGGCCTCCCGCTGAAACGGTCGAAGCATCCCGGCAAAGGTAAAATCCACTTCGGGCAATGTCCGCCGCTTGTCCACAATCTGATATGGTATCCCGGTCCGGTTCGCCATGCCGATCAATTGAGAGATAAATCCCCGCGGTAACTTCAGCCCATCTTTTGTCTCACACCAAAACTGTAAATACTGAGGTGTAGCTCCCTGCCAGCGCCTCGTTTTTTGGTTCTCAACAAACTGCGGATTTTCCAGGGTAAGGCGCTGCCGAATTTCCCACAAAAAAGCGGGTGATGTTTCTGACAAAGTTAGTTGGTTTGTGATTTCAATTTTCATAATTTTTGGGTTATCGAACCTTTTAGGCTTGGGATGTCACCCTATAATAGGGGTGACAACCCTAAGCCTATAATTTTAGGCCCGTTAGGCTTGTTAGGCTCGTCAAATGACAAGCCTAAAAGTCTGACAAGCCTATTCACTTATAGGCCTCTGTCGCCCTAATCATCTTCTTGAAAAATCCCCGGCCTCGTTCTTCCCGAGTAGAAAGATATTGATTATCATCCCTTGTGGCCCAGGCAAGAAAATTCCTGATTCGATTATCCGAAAGTCCGGTTTGTTTTTTAAAAGTTTCCCTGAATAGTGCAAACTCCATTTCGTCGGAACCCAGAATAGAAAAAGCAGACGGCAAATATGCATCAAACGATATTGCCTGTGATTTCGTTTTGCTGGTTTTCTTTTCTGGGAATAACTCCGGTGCCATCTCAAAACGATAGCCGCCGTTTTCGTCGTCAGAAGCCCACGAAATTGTAAATGGATCGATCGGCCTATAATTTCTGAGTAGCAGTTCCAAAACCGATGAATCCGGGTCTTGTGAATGAGGCGTCAAGGTGATGCAGGCGTCATAATCCCGCCCCAGGACGTTAGAACCTGCGCCCCGATCTCGAATATCTTTGTCGCCAGGCGAACCCTTTGTGTCGTGATGGACATAGGCTATTGCGGCCCCCGATGACTCGGCCAGGACATCAAACGAGTTCATGAGGACCTTCGTGTCCTCGGCTGCATTTTCAATCCCGGATGACAATTTGTAGAGCGGGTCGAGGCCTATCAGTTCCGGTTTGAACTCCATAGCAAGGGTCTGTATTCTCTCGATCCCTTCCGGCCCGGTGATACCCAGGCCCCGCGCGTTTACGACTTGCAGCCGGTCGCCAATATGGTGCGCGTCAATTCCCAAAGCCCGCGCCATGCGCTTAACTCGCCGGTGGAAATGGTGGTCACGGATTTCGAACTGGCAAAGAAGAACTCGCCGCGGTTTAGGTACGACGATACCCAGGAAGGCCCGGCCCGCCGCCAGACATAGGCAAAGCATTAAGAAGAAAAATGATTTCCGGCTTTTGGAACTGCCAATAATTGCCAACTTATCGCCCGCATCAAAGACACCTTCAAGGATCTGGTCCGGCTCCGGTGGCTCTGTTAGAATCAAATCCGATGCGCTGATGACTTTTAAGGTGACGCCCGCCTCCGGCCCTGGTTTCTCCTGTTCGGCGCCTGTTCTCGGTACACTGGCGCCGCCTCGACACAAGCGGCCAACTGTTCTTTCGCCTCGGCCTGGTCCGGGTAGCGTTCCAACCAGTCCGACACATCGCCACCTTCCGGTAGGTCCGGAAAATCTAACCATTTGATGGCTGCAGCATGGCCTTTAAGGTTTGTCGCTACCTGGTGCATATGGTTCCGGCCGCCATCATCGTTGTCGGGTATCAGGACAACATTTTTTCCGGCAAAATATGGCCCGAAGTGGTCCGGCCATTTTCCCGCGCCGAAGGGATTTGTTGTTGCGGTGAATCCCAACGCGGCCAGAGCCTCACAATCTTTTTCACCCTCGGGAATTAAGACTAAATCGGCCTTTAGGATCTCTGGCAACTGGTAAGGGATGATCTGAACATCATCTTTTTTCCAAATCCATCCGCCCTTTCCGTCCGGTCGTCTGATTAGGAAATCTTTCTTTTTCCCATTTTTTCCCGGCTCAAGGCGTTCGATCTGGTATAGCAGGTTCCCGGATTCGTCCTGATAGTCGTATCGCGCAGTAACGGTCTGCTTTAAGGTCGGCTTGGTGCCGTTGATCCCGAAGTCCTGAGCCATGCCAGTCAAAACTTTTGGGAAGTCGCCCGGTAAGGTCAGACCATTTGCCCAGGCGTACATGGTGAAAAGATCACCTTTCGCCCCGCAGCCGAAACAATAATATTGTCCGGTATGCATATTCACTGAAAGACTCGGGGTCTTTTCCTCGCGGAAACAGCACAAGGCCATTGTCTCTGCGCCATTGCCCGGCTTAAGCCCCGGCAAAAAACGGCTGAAAAACGGTAGGTAGTCGCCCTGGAAATGGTCGAGGATGGTTTGCCTGTCCATCACCGAAGCCCCCTCATCGCCTCATTGACAATCCGATCAACCCGATCCTCTTTTTCTGCAAACGATTCGAGAAATTCATCAAGCCAGGCAATTTTTATTAAAACGGTGCCACTGGGTAACCTGGAATGTTTCAGGCCGTCCTTGAGCCAATCCCGCATGGTGCGCTCGGAAATGCCCGAATATTCCGCAGCTTTTTTGATCTTCGCCCAACCTTGCACTTGTTTCTACTCTCCAAAAAGCCGTTCGGGTTCTGTCCCAAGGGCAGCCGCCCATCTTTTCTGCTCGGTTGCCGGCAGTTTCCTTCTACCTCGGACAGTCCTCGAAACGTCCGATTCGTGAACCTTAACTACCGCGGCAAAATCGGCTTGAGTTCGAAACATTTCAATGATTTTACTTTTTAATTTCAAGTTCATTTTATGTACCTCCATCTAATGTTTAGATAAACATCTTATGTAATTAGTAGGTTAAAAAAATATAGTCCCGCTTATCTCAAAAAATACCCTTCAAATATTTCCGAAGTGCCTCTACTTCAAGAAGATATGTACAGTAATTTTGTGGCTTGTATTTTTTGGACAATGAAAGAAGCTTCTGAATTGGTGGCGCAAATTTATCAAAAGAAATCGGTGCCAGGAAGATGTCGTCAGGATCGCCATCATAAGCGATATATACTGCCTCAAGGATTGTACCGTAATTTCTAGTTCTCACCTTTTCGCCGTACTCAGTTGTGAGATAACTGAAAGCGGATTCTGTTTCCATTTCCTTCTCGTATTGAGCTCTTGTGTCACGGATATACTCTAATATTTCGGCAATTATCCGCAGCGTGGCACCCCCGGCAGGAAGCTTCCCCCGTAATGCCAAGCAAATACAGATTTCAAAAATATTCTCAAAGTCGTATAACCGCGGTGATCCCGCACCCGTTGTTTCTCTGGCTGGCGTAATCAACCCTTTTTCGGCTAAGTCAAGGATCTGCCTGGTAGATACTCCATGAAGTTTTTTTACGATTTCCCCGGCCGAATAAAGCTGCATCACTTAGCCCCCAATGTTTAGTTTCCCATTTTCTGTAAAAGCTATCATTGAATGTAAGCTCTGTCAACATTATTTTTTTAATGATGCAGGAAAAAAGGGCGCTCTTTTAATTTTCCCCTTGCAAAAGAAAGAAACTGGTTGCGTCTGGGTTGCGGATTACGGCAAAATATACGCATTTTTCAAAAATTAAATTTAATAATATCAAGTAGTTATGTTGCCGCCTATGTTCTGCAAAACCGTTATTCACCAGTTCGAATCTGGTCGCCGCCTCCATCCTAATATTGAAGGGGTTAGCCGTCTGCGGCTAACCCCTTTTCTTTTTTGACACGTTGGCGGCGGACCGAAATAGACGCGAGGGGACAGGTTACAATCGATGTTACGAAGATTCTCATTGTAACGGATTTTGGGGAGTGACCGAAAAACTCTCCTCGTAGGTTGGGTTGAGCGGTCTTTTCTGTTGGGTTTCACTTTCTCTGTGGCGGGTGCGAACCTTTCTGCAGGTTCAAATCTTTTCCGCCAAGCGAAACCCAACGTCTGTGAGGCCGTTTATCCCAACCTGCGAAGTACCTTCTTCCTTGGAAGGGAGCCTCCCCAAAATCCGTTACAATCAGCCTGTTTCCGAAGCGTGGCCGCGTCCTGCTCCTTCCTCGCCTCGCCAGGGTCAATGCCTTGCGCTATCAGTTCGCGGGCCTTTTCCCGTTTTTGGCGGGCATCAACCAGCGACACCTCCGGGTACACACCGAAGGCCTGCTTTTTTCCCTTGCCGTCAAAACGATACTTGAGTCGCCACAGCTTTCCGCCGGACGGGGCAACCAGCAGGAACAACCCGCCGCCGTCAAAGAGTTTGACTTCCTTTTGCCGGGGTTTGATATTGCGAATCTGAACGTCAGTAAGTGGGGCTGTCCGCTTTGGCATGGGGCTTCCTCCGGTTTTTGTGGTCTTTTGGGGGCCTTCACCTTTTTAAGGGTTTTTCAGGCCCCCAAAGAAGCCCCCAAACATTCCGGATTTCAGTATGTCAAAGTGGATGTTGTTGGACAACAGAAAAAGAAAAAGCCCCGATTTCTCAGGGCTTTTAGGATGATTCCGGACTTCTCCGGATTATATACTGGTGCCGAAGGCGGGATTCGAACCCGCGCGAGCGTTGGCCCACTACCCCCTCAAGATAGCGTGTCTACCAATTCCACCACTTCGGCAACCTCTTCACTTTGTTGCTGGCTCCTGGGTAGCCGGTGCAGGCGTTTTCCCGGTCGGCCCCTGGGCGTTCTCATGAGCGACTGCCGGACCTGGAGCCTCTGCCTTGGGCTCTGCCAATGGCCAGTCCTGCTGAGAGCTCGGTGTCACCGGGGGCACTGTTTCATCCGACTTTTCCACCGCCGGAGGTGCGGCCAGCCCCTTCATAACCGAGGACCTGGTGTCGTGGATGGAGAGATATGCCAGGGTTACCGATGTTACCATGAAAATGATGGCAGAAAAAGTGGTGATTTTATTCAACAGGGAGGTCGGGCCTTCGGTCCCGAACACCGTCTGGCTTGACCCCCCGAAAGAGGCACCCATATCCGCCCCTTTGCCATGCTGTAACAGGACGATAATAATAAGAAAGAAACAGACAATGACATGAATTATGGTAAGTATGGTTGTCATATAATTGTTGGGAGTTTATTGAAATTGAACGATCCGGACAAATGATTCTACCGTAAGAGACGCCCCGCCCACCAAGACCCCGTCCACATTCTCCTGGGCCATGAGGACATCCACATTCTTTGGATTAACACTGCCACCATACAATATTCTGATATGGGAGGCAATATCTTTTGTAAAGAGCCGGTCGAGCAGCCCGCGCACAAAGGCATGGACCTCCTCGGCCTGTTTTTCGGTGGCGGTTTTTCCGGTGCCAATGGCCCACACCGGTTCATAGGCCACCACCAGATCTGCCGGGTCGGACAGCACAACCCCGGAAAGCCCCTCCTGAACCTGCTTTTCCAGCATGGTAAAGGTCAAATTTTTTTCCCGTTCAGTCAAGGTCTCTCCAACGCAAAAAATCGGGACCAAGCCATGCTGTAATGCCCCAAGCAGCCGTTTGTTGATGAGCGCGTTTGATTCATTGAAGATATGACGGCGTTCAGAATGTCCCACAATGACAATCCGGCACCCGGTCTCCTTGAGCATGACCGGAGAAATCTCCCCGGTGTAGGCGCCCTTTTCCTCCCAGCAGACGTTTTGGGCCGAGAGCCAAATATTTGAGCCGGAAAGGACCTTGCCCACTGCGGATAGAACCGTAAAGGGCGGGGCCACCGCGATGTCACGGTCCATGACCCCGGAAAGTTTATCTGCCAATGACGTTGCGAGGCTCTTGGCCTCCGGAATGGTGGTATGCATTTTCCAGTTGCCGGCAATAAGCGGTCTACGGCTCATCATTATACACCTCCTGTTTTTTGATTAAGGGCCGCAACTCCAGGAAGTTCCTTGCCTTCCATGAGCATAAGAAAGGCCCCACCCCCGGTGGAGATATAGGAAATATTGCTGGATTCGCCGGCCCGATGCACGGCGACATCAGTATCGCCGCCGCCGACGATGGTCAGGGCATAGGAGGCCGCCACATTCCTCACCATGGCCATGGTGCCGCGGGAGAAGGCATCCATCTCAAAGGCGCCCATGGGCCCGTTCCAGATAATGGTCTTGGCATTTTCCAGGGCCTCGCTGAAGAGGGTGGTGGTGGCCGGACCGATGTCCAGGATCATCCAGTCCTTGGGGACCTCCTGGACCGTGGTCCTCTTATTCTCGGCCTTGGGATCAAATTTATCGGCCACAATGCAATCAACGGGGAGATAAAGTTTGATACCCCTTTTTCGGGCCTTGACAATCATTTCCCGGGCCGTATCCAACAGATCGTCCTCCACCTTGGACAGCCCCACGTCAAAACCTTGTGATTTCAAAAAGGTGTTGGCCATGGCCCCGCCGATGATCATCTTATCGACCCGGTCCAAGAGGTTGTTTAAGGCCGCAAGCTTGCTTGATACCTTGGCCCCGCCCGCAATGGCCACCAAAGGTCGCATGGGTTCGTCCATG
>CAZDYX010000045.1:0-14778 GCA_964509775.1 uncultured Desulfobulbia bacterium
AGGCCGGAATACCCCCTTCCTGACCCTTGCGAGGGGGAAGGGTAGGGGCGGGTTTTAAACCCGCCCTTTGCTGTGCGCATTCCGATTGGGCGGGTTTCAAACTCGCCCCTACTCGTAGACCAACAAACGTGGGTGAACGGTTACGGAGACGAGTGCGGTATGGCAGAAATAACCGGGCAATTCCCGTTATCTCCCTTCCGCTTTGTTTCCTCTCCCCTGGCAGCGATGTCGGCTTTATCAAAATACACCTGAATTCACGGTGGGATAAGGGAGACCTTGCCTTATTCCTTCCTTTGTAACTTAAGTATAGGATCCGCTTGCCGCCCTGGTGTACTCTTGAAGATACAGAGGCGGGGTCATGGTTCTGTAAGTACCGTAAATACCAACCCACGGCAAAGCCCTGGGTGAGGGGAAGCAACGACGTTTCAACCCTTGATGGGCGCGACATCGGGATCTTCGACAGAGATTGCGCCGATACCTTCTCCTGGCCCTGTCTCGTTCTTTCAGGGCTCATCCATGCTGTGGCCCCTGTTGTTCCCAGGGCCTTGCCCTGGGCTGGAATATATTGTCCCTTCAGGGCATGTTTGAATGTAGCCACCCGCGGCGTCAAGTGTGGGTAATAGAAGGCAAAGGAATAAAAGCGATTGTCCGTCCGGTTCTGATCTATTGTGATCCCCATTGCGTTTTGGCCGAACAGTCGAAGAAAAACGAGGGCAGGAACTTTATGCCAGTCTCGCAAAACGGAATATCTGCGAACCAGTTTGAGCGAAAAATCCAATCTGTTATCCGGCCAGCCTTCATGAATCATCTATAAAATCCCCCCGACAGATGCCGTACCCCGTAACGCCGAAAGGAGCTGGCCTGCCTTCGGTTTTGTCAGACCATGGTGGGAAAGCACGAGCGTTTCCGTGGCCACCGTGTTGCTCGATGCATTGAACGTAGGTCCGTCCCATTTGATCGGGAAGGCCTCAAAAAAATCCCACCACATAGCCGGCAGCCCTGCATGGTCGAGGAGGTAAATCGACCCGTTCTTTCTTGCAATCTTGCCTTTTATAACGTCGTCATACCAGGTCCAGATCAAATCAAGATCCGTAAGGCCGTGCCTGAGAGTGAGGTCCTGGTGTTTCGTCCCTTTCACGAAGACATATTCCCGGTCGTTTTCCCCGCCGAATGTCTTTCTTTCCACCTCCGTCTGGATACTGAGCCCAGAGACCTCGGTGAATCCCCCGGCTATAATGCCCTCGATTTCGACCAGGAAATTATAAACGGCGTAAGGGTCGATCCTTGCCCCCGTGGCCTTTTTTGCCAGGGCGAGTCCTGCAGACGCCCCTATTGTCGCCATAATGCCATCCCCTATGCTGCGAAGAAGTCCTTGCTATCCTCTCCGTTCAACCGTTTGTTTATCTTGCTTGCCTCCTCACACCACCTCTGTCTGTCCCTATGTTCCATGTTCATCAGGGCCTCATAATCCCAGTGGAAGTAGTAGGCAAGAAAGGCTACCTCCTCATGGAGGCGGTCGAGGGGGTAGCCGATTATTCCCCCGGCTGGACCACCTCCACTTCAAAGGCATGTTCGCACCTTGGGCATACTGCCTTTACCCCACTGGAGAGGCTCTGGTTTAGTCGGTTGTACATCTCCTGGAGATAGGCAAAATCCGTGGAAAAGAGTCCCTCGATAACCTTGGGGGTCACCATCTTGAGGTCCCCGAGCCGGGTGATTACCCGGGAGAGAAGGATAACTGCAAGATAGGCGGGATTTTGTTGGACCCTCGGGTCCCGCATCGGCAAGATCTCATCCGCGGCGGTCGCGAGTCTCATCGAGCCTCCCTTGAGCAGATTGCCCGACTCATCCACATAGCCTTTCGGCAGGACAAATTCGAATTCCGTCTGTAATACCCCCATCGTCACCCTCCCTAACTCACCCTGGTCACCCCTTCATGGACGATCTCCAGGGTCTCGATTATCACCTCGTTTCCCTTGGCGCTGAAATCGGAGGGATCGTATTTGGTGGGCCAGGCCTCGCCGATATCCCACCGGGCCTTGTCGTTACCCTCCTCGTCGATCAGGATCAGGGATATATTCTTTCGCGCCCCCGCAGCGCCTTTCTGTTCGACCTGCTTCCGCCAGTCATGGAGCTCCAGCGAGTCGGTTAGCCCTTTTTTCAAGGTGACGTTACCATACTTTGTCAGCCCGGAAAGTTTCCTCTGCGTAGTGGGGTCCGTTCCTTCCCGGTATTCGATGGAGTCCGTGGTGGAATCCGGTATTGTTGCCTCTGAAAAGGCGGCGGTCTGAATTCCGTCGATTTCCACCCGAAACCTGAAATTCCTGAATGGATCTGTTCTCTTACCAGTGGGCATCTTCTTATCCTCCTTACTTATTTAGTCAGTGTCTTTTGGCTGATTCTAATGACCACAAATTCCGCCGGTTTAACGGGCGCCACCCCGACCTCGATGATAAGCTGACCGTCATCCCTCTTCTCCGGCGGGTTATTTTCCGCGTCGACCTTCACGAAAAAGGCCTCTTCCGGGGTAGTCCCGAAAAGCGCGCCATCCCGCCATACCCGCAGAAGAAAGGCGGTGATGTTTCTCTTCACCCTCCCCCAGAGCATGGGATCATTCGGCTCGAACACCACCCACATGGTCCCCTCGTCGATGGACTCTTCGATAAAAAGAAGGAGGCGACGGATGCTTATGTAGCGCCATTCGCTGTCCGCAGAAAGGGTCCTCGCCCCCCAAATGCAGATTCCTGCGGTCAGGGAACGGATGACGTTGATGCCGTCGGGATTTAGCATATCGTGCTCCCCCTTGGTCACGATACGTTCGACGCCCACCACGGAATCCAGGTAGCCCTCGGAAATACCCGCCGGGGCCTTATGCACCCCGCGGCAAGCGTCGGTATAGGCATAGGTTCCCGCCACCACCCCGGAGGGAGGCACCGATTTTTTCCCACCGGACAACGGATCCTTGATCAATACCCACGGATAGTAGAGGGCCCCGTAGGAATTGTTGAACCCATTGCCGTTGAAGTGTCCGGTCTCACCCTTGAAGTCCCGAATATCGGAGATGGAAAGATTATCCGGGGGATCGGCGATGAAGAAGCAATCCTTCCGGTTTTTGCAGTAATTCAGGGCGGCAAGGATATCATCCCGTTGAACGGCAATATCGGGAATGGCAACTATATTGATGTCATCGACCTCGTCGAATGCGTGCACCCCCTTCTTGCTGTCCGCATCGCCAATGTAATCCGCGTTGCTCTTGCCGTTGTCTCCGTCTTGCAATGAATACGTTCCGTTTTTCGGCCGCTTGTCTCCAGCCGCAACGGTTATTTTTATCAGGGACGACGCCAGCATCATATTGCCGTCGGCATCCTTAGTTACGGTCGAGACCTTGTCGAACCTCTCTACCTCCTGATTCTTATATTTCACGGTCAGCTTGAAATTGCCCGCTGCCTTATCGGATGAATCTTCGATGACGACGCTGATATCGTTTCCCCAAGTGCCCTTGGATCTGTCACCGTAATCACCTATAGAATGGGCGGATACGGTCATCGCCTCATCCCCGGCCCCATCAGAAATCGCAATGGAAGCGGTACTCGCATTGTCGTCGGCGGCTCTCACCACGAAACAAGCGGTTCCTCCCTCGGCAAAGAAACCGAAGACACCGTAGGCCAGATATCCATTCGTAGTGAAGCTTCCGAATTCCTGGACGAATTGACTCCAGTTCGTAATCGGTATGGCCTTGCCGACGACTCCCTTTTCCGCAATCCCCACGAATCCCCCGATTGACGTACCGACACCCGCTATCGGTTTTACTCCGCCTGATACTTCCTCTACATAAACCCCCGGCGACAGATAATTAGGCATTTTTTGACCTCCTTATAGCGATTTTTTTACGTTGATAGCTCCTTGATATTACAAGTCAACAGAGCCTCTTGCAAAAGTCGTCACCCCGGTGAAAACCGGGGTCCATTGGTTATCGCAATGCCCGGACCCAACTGGATTCCGGCCTTTCCCCGTCAAGCGAGGACTAAACAGAGCACCGGAATGACGAAAAGTGCATTTTCCGGACTTTTGCAAGAGGCTCAACAGACAGCACCTTTCAAGAAACGCCATTCTTGCCCTCCATCAGGTGGATGCCGATACTCCTTTCCCTGACCCGCGTGATATCCTGGGATATGGCGGATGGAATCTTTACCGGGGTCAGCAGGTAGGAAGCGGAAAGTTTGTAGGGTTTATTGGGAAATACGGCCCACAGTTTATTCAACTCGTCCAGGGAAAGGCCGGTCGGGGTCACCCGTATCTCATCGTTACCGCTCTCCTTTAAATTTCCCTGGAGGAGTGCCCCTCGCAATACGGGGTTGTCGTAAAGCACCTGCATCAGCCTTTCCAGAATGATGAATTCCGTCTCCCGGTTCTGGGAATACGGCGTAAAGAGATAATGAAGATCAAGGATAAGCGGTGGTCTTTGTATCTTGGTTCGGCCGGCTTCAGGAGCTGCATTTCTCGCTGCATTTCTCATGGTGGCGTTTTCAACTATCTGGTATAGAAAGATGGCAAGTCGCGGTGCGGTGGAGGCCTCCATATCGGCAGGTGAGTCGAAAACGATGGAATTCTCCTCCTGAAGCTCGGGGATATTGCCCTTAAGGAGTTGCTTCAATGATTCTCCCACGTCTCGCAATACGGTAAAACTTGCCATCTATTCCTCGCCGACCGGTTGGTAGTGCGGGTCGAAGTCGGTCTTTAAAAAAGGTTTGCCGGTTTTATGATATTCCCGACCAACGGCCCGAATAAGGTGTCTCATGCCCACTGCGGCTGATTCCTCCGCCGCGTAGAAGGCCGATGCGAGGGCGATATTCTTGATATTCCCGCCGACCAGCCGGACCTTTTCGGAAAGAAACGAAAAATCGATATCATCTGCCAGAGGCGTTTCAGCCGGGAAGATGTTTCGCCATATCATCTCCCGCTGTTCTGCCTCCGGAAAGGGAAACTCCACAATAAAATGCATCCTCCGGAGAAAGGCCTCATCCAGATTTCTGCTCAAATTGGTCGCCAGAACGACAATCCCTTCATGCTCCTCCATTTTCTGCAGGAGGTAATTGATTTCGATATTTGCGTATCTGTCGTGGGCATCCTTTACCTCACTCCTTTTTCCGAAGAGCGCATCGGCCTCGTCGAAAAAGAGGATCGCCGCGGCTGCTTCGGCCTCCTTAAAGAGCTTGGCCAGATTTTTTTCCGTCTCGCCGATATATTTGCTTACAACCGAGGATAGGTCGATTTTATACAGTTCAAAGCCGAACTCATTTGCCAGCACGCTGGCCGCCATGGTCTTTCCGGTTCCTGACGGCCCCGAAAAGAGGATATTCAGCCCCTTTCCCAGGGCCAGTTTCTTTTCGAATCCCCAGGTATTGAATACAACGTCATGATGGGCGATAAACTGAGCAATCTCTTCCAACTGCATCTTTTTCGATACCGGCAGGACCAGATCGGCCCAGGTGAACGAAGATTTTACCCTCTGGGCCAGGGCGGTCAGGTTATGATCCTGTTCGATCCTGCAACCCTCATGGAGGAGATTGTAGGGTTCGCCCCCTGTCCCATCGCCGGTGCCCCTAAGGTTTCTTGCATTCGATATCGCGGCGGTGATCTGCCCCTCGGTAAATTTATACATACCCGCCAAAGAGTTTATCGCCTTCTCCCCTAGTTCAAGACCTTCGCCGGCGAGCAGGGAGCTCCAGATCCTTTTTCTTTCCGCAATTCGGGGGAGGGGGAGATCGAAATTTAGGAACACGTGCTCCTGCATGGTCTTTTGTTTTACGAGCATGGCAACCTCAACCCCGAAGAAGGTGATCCAGGAAAATTCGGCGGCGACCCTGAAAAACACCTTCTTTATTCCTTGTTCCTTTTCACCCCCGGTAAACATCGATTTTGCATTTTTAAAATAAAGCGCCGCCGGCAGCAGTATCCCTTCTCTGAAGATTTTCTTAATGGCCGTTTCCGGTTCTATTTCCGTTTTCAGAAGCTCGGAAAGATCGACTGTCAGCAAAGGCAGATTGACCTCGTGACATACCGTCGCGATCAGGGCCTCTCTTCCGTCTTCATCCGATCCGCCCAGATTGATGAAAAATTTTTTTCCCTCGGCATCGGCTTGCAATTTATCATTTAGCAGTCTGAGAAGATTATCCTTTATATGGCCGCTGGGAACAAACCCCGGGGGCCGGTTCAACAGGAGAACGGTAAAGGCACTGATCGAATCATCCAGTTCTTTAGACTCGAGAAGATAATGGAGAATCCGCTGATCCAGTTTCAACATATTAGCTGACAAGGAAGAGTGTTCTTCCTGCTTGCCGATTTTTACCAGATCGTATTTCGTTAATTTATTTTCCTCCAAGAAGTATCGGACGGTTTCAAGCTCTCCCCGACGGGTATCGGAAAATAACCTTACAATGAGGCCGATCGTTGGCCTTTTGAGAGTCAGGTCATCCTGCAGATAGCCTAATAATCTTTCATACCTCCTGTCAATTTCCGGCAAGGTGCAAAGGACGATAATATCGGTTTCCGGCCTGGACAAACCGAAGATGTTCTGAAGAGCCACAAGACTGAGAAAGATGCGGCGGCTGTTACTATTGTTTTTTTTTAGGGATATTTGTACCTCTAACTTATCTATCCTGTCCCTGATGGATTCGATTTCTTCTTCACATCCATGCTGATCATTTTCCGTCAATTCGTCGGACAGCCTGTCTGCATCTTCATCACTGATGAAAAATGTCTCAAAAATTTCACCCTGCCTGCGAGTTTTTTGCTTGAATTTTTTTACCGAAATTTTCAGCAGCAATGAAATTCTGTTAAATTCATCCAACAGATGGTCCGTGCTGCACTTGAAATATTCGTTGATAACAAATTCCTTTTGCAGAATTTTGAAGGTCACAACAAAAAAACAGCATTTTATCCCAATATTGAGGGCTCCAGGTCAGCGTCGTTATTGTTTACGGCCATGCTAGATTATGAGTAATGTACTACAGAGAAGGTAACGGATAGGTAACGGATAAGAGATAAATAAGGAATGGGGATAAAATATTCTGGTTGTGACCATCAAGATCACTATTTGACCCGGTCAGAGGTTTTCGGGCGAGACAGCCTTGCAAGACGAATACGCCTTACCTATATGCCTCTTGCCTTCAGATAGGAGGAATAAACAAATTAGATGATCACGTAAAAAGTCGAAAAGCTCAAATTGCCGACTTGTAATATCAAGCACTTATCTATCTTGTCGCGTTGGCGGAGCAACTTTTTGCGAGGCCAACAAATTTGAATCATGTGTATTGACAAAAACGGCCATTGTAGTTACTCTTTGATCAAATTAAAGGGGAGTAGCTGAGTCAGTGGATATCGTCAGCACGGTCTGAAAAGGCCCGGTACCATTGGTTAGGAAAACTAACAAGCAAGACTTTTACCACGAAGGTGATCGTGATAAAAGTCTTTTTTTTTGTTCAAAACACAAAAAAATGAGGTGCGAAATGAACATGTTAAAAACTATGATGCTAATGGTGACGCTCACTCTGATGCTCGTCTTTATTGGAGGACTAATCGGAGGGAAATCCGGCATGACCTTTGCGTTGGTCATGGCCTTTGGCATGAACTTCTTCACCTACTGGTTCAGCGATAAAATCGTGCTTTCCATGTATGGGGCTAAACCGGTGAGTGAAACAGATGCGCCCGAACTGCTTTTCATGGTCAGGAAACTTGCAGAGAGGGCAGGACTGCCGATGCCGAAGGTCTACATCATCGATCAGCAACAGCCGAATGCCTTTGCTACCGGTAGAAACCCCGAACACGGCGCTGTTGCCGTGACCACAGGGATTATGAAAATTCTTTCGAAAGAAGAGCTTGCCGGTGTTATCGCCCATGAGCTAGCCCATATCAAAAACAGGGATATCCTCGTTGCCACCATTGCCGCAACCTTTGCGGGTGCAATAAGCTATCTTGCCCAAATGGCACAGTGGACCATGCTCTTCGGAGGAAGAAGCGGTGATGATGACAGGGACGGCAACAATCCGATAGCGGCTCTGGTCATGATGATAGTCGGTCCGATTGCCGCCATGATAATTCAGATGGCTATTTCCCGTTCAAGGGAATACGGCGCTGATGCAGCCGGTGCAGCGATATCGGGCCATCCGTTATATCTTGCGGGCGCGCTTAAAAAACTGCATTTGGCCTCGCAGAGAATCCCAATGGATGCAACTCCCGCAACGTCGCACATGTTTATCGTCAATCCGCTTACCGGCGGAGGACTATTGCGGCTCTTCAGCACCCATCCGCCGATCGAGGAGAGAATAGCACGGCTCCCGACCATGGCCTCCGGAAGATAATAAAAATAATGCATTCGTAAAAAACAGGTGATGATCATTTTTTTGGTCAGTTCACCACCGAGACCAAAGGTTTCAAAAAGGAGGTGAGATACAATAAGCAGTAACGAATCCCTTAAGCAAGCATTGATGCTCAAGCAGAAAAAACAACTTCTAATTAAGGAGACAAGCAATGAGGACTCTTAGTAGATCAATACTGGTACTGGCATGTCTGCTGTCACTGATAGGTCTGAATGGCTGCGAACAGGCGGAAGAAGCGAAGAAAGCCGCTGACGAATTAGTCGATAAAGCAAAGCAGACAATTGGAGTAACCGGCAACACCGGCGAATCCGAGGACGAAGGCAAGAAAGAAGGTGCTGAGTCTGCCGAGGAGAAAGCTAACGAAGAAAGTAAATAAACTAATAAATCGAGGGTAAACCTAAATACAACCCAACAAATCGTTTGAGAGGGGCTTGCCTTCCGCGACGCCTTCTATCTTCGGCTCTGCTCCAGGCAAGCCCCTCAACATGCGCAGGAACTCTAAGTGGGAAACGCAAGCGAGACCTTTGCCACGACGATTATTCATCTTGTGGTAAAAATTTTTTTGTTTAGGCTACTATAGTATGTCCGATTATGACTGCCTTTATGCTCAAAACTGTTAAACAGGCAAAGAAGCTGATAATAGGGATAATCGGTTTCACAGTGCTGTTGATTGGCCTGGCAATGCTTGTATTGCCAGGTCCTGCTTTTATAGTGATACCAATTGGATTGGGAATTCTTGCTGTTGAATTTGCCTGGGCAAGGAGATTGCTAAAAAAGGCAAAAAGCAGGTTTAATAAACAAAAAAGGGGAATCAATCAGAGCAAAGAAGCCGGGTGAAAAAGAAGAAGGGTATGAGAGGAGTTTTATGCGCTGGCACCAGAAGAAGATAGACGA
Source organism: uncultured Desulfobulbia bacterium (assembly GCA_964509775.1). Classification (GTDB taxonomy): domain Bacteria; phylum Desulfobacterota; class Desulfobulbia; order Desulfobulbales; family CAZDYX01; genus CAZDYX01. The sequence goes on from CAZDYX010000045.1 coordinate 9,273, forward strand.
GGTTATTGAAGATCTGGGTTCATCCCTTAAGGGCCTTTCCTCAGAGGAAGTGGAGAAACGGCTCCAGGAGTATGGACCTAATGAGTTGAAGTCGGGGAAGAAAAGGACCGTTCTCATGATGTTCCTTGACCAGTTCAAGGATTTCATGATCCTGGTCCTGATCGTTGCCGCGTTCATATCGGGTTTTATCGGAGAGACGTCGGATACCGTGGCTATAATCGTCATTGTCGTGCTCAATGCCGTTATCGGTTTTATTCAGGAATATCGCGCTGAAAAGGCCATGGCCGCGCTGAAAAAGATGGCGGCGCCCGCGGCGACGGTTGTGCGGGATGGGTTACCGCAGAATATCCCCGCCTCGCTGGTCGTACCCGGTGATATTGTCATGCTTGAGGCAGGAAAAATTGTGCCGGCTGACATCAGGCTTGCTGATGCTGCTCAGCTCAAAATTGAAGAAGCCGCCCTCACCGGTGAATCCGTGCCCGCGGAAAAACACACCAGACCACTGCCTGATGAAACGCTTCCCCTGGGCGACAGAAAAAATATGGCGTATAAGGGAACCGTTGTCTCCTATGGCCGAGCAACAGGCATTGCAGTAGCGACGGGCATGGAGACCGAACTCGGCAAGATTGCTACCATGCTTCAGGCGGAGGAGGAGAAAAAAACGCCGCTCCAGAAACGTCTTGCCGCCTTCGGACAAAAACTGGCAATTGCGGTCCTTGCCATCTGCGCGATTGTCTTCGGCGTCGGCCTGCTAAGGGGCGAGCCCCCGATGCTCATGCTGCTTACCGCCATTTCCCTTGCGGTCGCCGCCATACCCGAGGCGCTCCCTGCCGTCGTCACCATTTCCCTTGCCATCGGGGCAAGGAAGATGGTCAAGGAGAATGCCTTGATTCGAAAGCTTCCCGCAGTTGAGACACTCGGCTCGGTCACGTATATCTGCTCTGACAAAACCGGCACGCTTACCCTTAATAAAATGACCGTGGAGGAGATCTATGTGGCGGGAAAATTGCTTAAGGCGGAAGATCTGAAGGTAAGCGGCGCGACCGGATATCCGCACCTCCATACGCTTCTCACCGCCCTTTCCTTGAACAATGACGCCCAGATGGATGCTTCCGGAAACGTGATCGGCGACCCGACCGAAATCGCCCTCTATCTCGTTGCCGAGAACAATGGATTTTCAAAGAAGTTGCTTGAGGCAACATTCCCCAGGAGCGGAGAGATCCCGTTTGATTCCGAAAGAAAATGCATGACCACCTTACATAAGCATGCAGGAGGAAAATTTTTCCAGGAAGACGATTACGGATATATCTCCCTCTCCAAAGGCGCGGTGGATGTCCTGGTGGAGAAATCGGATTATATGGTGGCGGTAGGCGGGGTAATATCCATTAACCGTCAAGAACTCAATGGCATCAATGACAGAATGGCTGCCGATGGATTACGGGTGCTTGGGGTTGCTGTCAAGACCTGGGACCTGCTGCCTGATGCAATTGACCCTGAAAATGCCGAGACCGGGCTCACTATGATCGGTCTGGTCGGGCTTATGGATCCGCCGCGGGAAGAGGCCAGGGAGGCGGTGAAATTATGCAGGTCTGCCGGAATAAAACCGGTAATGATAACCGGCGACCATCCCCTTACGGCAAAGGCGATTGCCGAAAGACTTGGTATAATCGACGATGACCAGGCCGTGATACTAACCGGCAGGGAACTGGCGCAATTGTCCCTGGAAGAGTTTGAGAAAAAAGTAGAAGAAATAAGGGTGTATGCCCGGGTGGCGCCGGAGCAGAAACTAAAAATCGTCAAGGCGCTCCAGGACCGGGGACAATTCGTCGCCATGACGGGCGACGGCGTAAACGATGCCCCGGCGCTCAAAAGCGCGGATATCGGAGTCGCCATGGGCATCACCGGGACGGACGTATCTAAGGAGGCAGCTCACCTTATCCTCCTCGATGATAATTTTGCGACCATTGTAAAGGCGGTAAAAGAAGGAAGAAAAATATACGACAACATCCGGAAGTTCATAAAGTATCTTCTGACCACAAACTCGGGCGAGATCTGGACCCTCTTCCTGGCGCCGCTGGTCGGCCTGCCGATCCCGCTGCTGCCGATCCATATACTCTGGATAAACCTGGTCACCGACGGGCTCCCCGCCCTGGCCCTGTCTGCTGAACCTGCCGAGGGAGACTTAATGAGTAGGCCGCCGCGACATCCTAAAGAAAGCATATTTGCCCACGGGCTCGGTTTTCACGCCATCTGGGTCGGTCTCCTTATGGGAGGGGTTGTCCTTCTGGTTCAGGCATGGTCAATCAAGACCGGAGATGCGCACTGGCAGACGATGGTGTTTACGGTCTTGTGCCTCACCCAGCTCGGCCACGTTCTTGCCATCCGCTCGGAAAAGGAGTCGTTGTTCACGATGGGGTTGTTCTCAAACAAATTTCTCCTAGGTGCCGTTGTCTTGACCTTTGTCCTGCAGATGACAACAATATATGTGCCGTTCCTGAATCCCATATTCAAAACAACGCCCCTGACCGTTACTGAATTGACTATTGTCCTTGCCTCGTCTTCAGTTGTATTCATTGCCGTGGAAATAGAAAAACTGATACGAAGGAGGTCTAAGAGTGTGTCTTAAAAATAGCGTAACTACTCAGGTGGGTTAGGTCTTTAGACTGTAGTCTGTTAGGAAGGAAATGGATCGGGGGATGGGCATGGTACGTCTCACATCTCGTCTTTCTCTATTGCTAACAGGCTAAACCCCTTCAGACTACCGACCTGAGTAGTTACAATTAATTTTCCTTTACCAAGATGAAATAAGGGGCAGAGATGCAAGAAAAACGAATTATTATTATCTGTTTGTTAGCCCTACTGGTGGCCGTGTTATATGTGATACAGCCTTTTGTGACGCCCATGTTGCTTGCTGCTATTATCGTGTTATTTTTTTTCCCCGTTTACGGAAAAATTCACGGCTATCTAACAAAATCTCCCCGATTATCTTCATTTCTCACTACTTTTTTTGTTCTGATGGTGATCATACTGCCATCGGCGTGGGTTGTTGGAACGTTGATAGATCAGGTTTATGGGTTGGTTGGCGAGTTTGATCTTAAGGCAACATTTTCAAGGGTGTTTTCGGCCCAGTTTTATCTCGTCCACATAGAGCCATGGATCAAGGGGCTTGAAGATCGTTTTCAAATGAAGATCGATCTATTGGGGGTTTTGACATCCTTTGGGAAAGAGGCGGCAAAGCAGATCTATAATTATTCACCTTCCGTCATGATGGGAACAGCCAACTTTCTTTTCCAGTTTGTGATCATGTTGTTCGGGATTTACTTTTTATTTTTAGAAGGCCCCGATCTTCTTAAAATCCTTTTCGACATTATCCCTTTAAAAGAGAATCATGAATGGCAATTGGCAAAAAAAGTGAGCGATACGATACACGCCAGTATTTATGGCTATATCCTCACGGGGTTGGTTCAGGGGTTTGTGGCCGCTGCCGTATTTTTGTCGGTGGGACTCAAGGCCTTTGTGGTCCTCGGCGTTCTTACATTCTTTATGTCTATGGTGCCCCTTGTTGGCGCCACTGGTGTCTGGTTGCCTGTGTGTATTTGGTTGTTCTCCCAGGGGCAGACATGGCAAGGTGTCGTCGTCATGATCTTTGGCGCCGGGGTGATATCACTCATCGATAATTTTTTGAAGCCGATTATTATCCAGGGCAAAACGAATATTCATCCGCTGTTGATTTTCTTTTCCATTTTTGGTGGTATCAAGTTGTTTGGTCCTTTGGGAATTTTGTTTGGACCGGTCATTTTTGCCTTGCTGATAGCGATTATTCACATTTATCGTGAAGAATATGCGTAACTCGTTGAATTGACGATTATCCTTACTATGTCTTCATTAGTGTATTTATTGTCGTAGAAATAGAAAAACTCATACGAAGGAGCTCTATCCATGAAATGTCCTGTTTGCAGCGTTGACCTGGTTATGTCCGAGAGGCAAGGTATTGAGATCGATTACTGTCCCAAGTGCAGAGGCATTTGGCTCGACCGAGGAGAATTAGATAAAATCATTGAAAAGTCGGCATCCTCCAACGTCGGGGGCTACCAGGAAAAGCATGAAGGATATCGCGGGAAGGATGATCATTATCCTGAATATAAAAAACATCGGCAAACTCAGCACTTGCCATATAAAATTGATCATCAGCAATAAAATAAGAATCTCTTCATCTCATCACTCCTTGGAACACTTTCTTCCTGAAAGCATTAAATTTTCAACATTGATTGGTATGCAAGACTTCAAACGGTAATGGATGGGCATCTTCGAGAAATGCAGCAAGAATGTTTCTTCGTTGAAAATCGACAATACCGTAATCCGTAATCCTTTAGGCGTCGCCGGACTCTGCGGATTTTGGTGATCCTTCCAGGAGGAGATCCAGCGGGCTTTTCGGTGCTGTCGTCATGTCCCGCATGACATGGGTGTAAATCATGGTCGTTTCGACATTCTGGTGTCCCAGAAGGGTCTGGATTTCACGGATGTTGACGCCGTTCATGAGGAGATGAGTGGCGAAACTGTGACGCAATGTGTGAACGGACACCTGCTTCGCAATGCCCGCCTTCCTTGTGGCTGTTCCCACAGCCTTCTGGATGGACGTTTCATCCATGTGATGACGCCTGACTATTCCGCTTCTGGGATCCACGGAGAGCTTCGAAGAGGGGAAAACATACTGCCAGGCCCAGTCCTTCGGGGCGTTCGGATACTTCCGGCCAAGAGCGTCAGGCAGATAGACCTCCCCAAATCCCTTTGCCAGGTCCTGATTGTGTAATGCCCTGACTTCCGTCAGGTGCTGTTGAAGGGGTTCCCGGACGGATCCCGGCAGGATTGTCGAACGGTCTTTGTCCCCCTTGGATGACCGAACGAAAATCAGCCCTGATCCAAAATCGATATCCTTAACCCGCAGACGGGCCAGCTCCATAAGGCGAAGGCCTGCCCCGTAAAGTATCTGCGCAATCAAAAGCTGCTTTCCTTCCATACAGGAGAATAGCTGCCGTACTTCCTCGACGGCCAATACGACAGGGAGTTTCGGTCCACGCTTTGCCCGGATGGTGCTGCTCAGATCGCCGATTTCGATTTTCAGAACATTCCGGAACAGGAACAGGAGGGCGTTAAATGCCTGATTCTGTGTCGAAGCGGAAACTTTCTTGTGGACGGCCAAATGCGTCAAGAACTCCCGAATATCTTTAGCGTCCGGTGTTTCTCGAAGAAGCCCGCCTTTCATATTGCCGGCGTAATCGAAAAAGCGCCTTGCCCAATCCATATAAGTCCTTTCCGTGCTGAGAGAATAGTGTTTCACACGGATGGCCTTCTGCATGTTTACCATGACCAAATCCTTGTCGAAAGGGGCGAGTGTCGTTTTTGCGTCGTCGTCAGCAATACCGGCCTTTTTTCCGCCGTGGAAATGATCGGTGTAGAGCTGAATGGCCTCTTTGGCTTGCTGGATCTGCCAGTCGGCAATGTTTTC
>CAZDYX010000046.1:0-3285 GCA_964509775.1 uncultured Desulfobulbia bacterium
AGCGTCTTCCCCCCAAAATCCGTTACAATGAGATGAAAACACCTCCAAGGTCAATGCCTATGACCCCGCCGACCGTGACAACAAGCCGCTTGAGTCAAAGGTGGCCTTCGGCCGGGTCTATTTCATGCGGCTCGACCACGATGCAGCCAAAAAAGAACACGGCCGGGGCATGGACCCAGCGGGGTACTCCTATCTCACCTGCCAGCCCATGGGCGGCAAGGCCAGAAACGGCGGCCAGCGGCTGGGCGAAATGGAGGTGTGGGGCCTTGAGGCCCACAACGCCGCCGGTGTCCTCCAAGAGTTGCTCACTCTCAAGTCCGACAACCCGGAGGGCCGCTGGCCGTTGTTCCAGGACGTTCTGCCCGCCTGCTGCCCAACCGGCGAGACAGAGGACCCCAAACCGGCTCTGCCCGAGGCGCTCTTTACCTTGACCGCCTTCCTGGCCGTGCTCGGCATGAAACTTGAACTCTCCTGCACCGGAGAAAATGGCAAAGCATCCTCCATATGTCTTCTCGACGAGGACAGCCCGCCGGAGACCATCGACCCTGACGCGGTAACCGGAGTGCGACTCCGGCCTGTTACGGCCGAGGACAAAGGGTTATGGTCAAGGGGTGAGGTCACCGTGGCCAACTGTAACAGGAACAACCCCACGAGTCTCATGTCCCAGGCGGTCTTCGGCCCCACGGAGTGCTACACCTAGGGCGTCCAAATCGGCTCTGAAAGTTTTCCCGGTTTTTGGGCCCCCAAATTTTCGGTTTAATGGCGGCCACATCTTGGATCGAGAGGAATTTCATAGGGGCTGAAAACCGGGCAACGAATTCGGGGTGATTTTGGCCCTTTTTGGACACCCTATGCTACACCTGCCAGTGCGGAAAATATAAGGGGTTGATCGTTCTAGCCGACCGTTTGCTGCAGCTTGGGGAAAACGGCACCCCGGAAAAGATTAGCAAGGGTCACATCTGTGAGAACGACAAATGCAAAACGCCCCTCCTGTCCTCGGCGGTCAGGAGGCGACGGTTCGGCCATATCAAACTGGCGGCGCCGGTGTTGAACGTAGCGTTCCTGTCTACGGCCGCTGAGCTGCTCGGTCTTGAGCGGGAAGACCTGGTCGCGATCATCAAGGGTTACCCGCCTCGCGCTATTTTGCGGGATCTTGACAAAAACGTCCCCCGCGAGAAGGCCAGGCTCTTCTGTGAGTTCCTGGCAAGGGCGGGAAAAAATGGCATCGTGCCTGGGCAACCGAACAATGGGATACCTGCTAAAGGGACGTCTATTGCCGACCAGGTTGCCGGGCTCAGGCAATTCGTCGGCAAAGCCTTCAAAGAGATTCAAGAGCCGGGGGTGATTTTTGCACAAAAACTGTTGCAGTTTGCCTTGAGAGACATCACGAACTTTCAACAAGATATCGGAGAACTTTCCAAAGCATGTCAAGCAACCCTTGAAAACCGGAAATGGGGTTGGCATGCCTTGCCGATCTTCTGAAGAACGGTACGCCCATGCCCTTCCTGCTCGACCAAGTTCTGGTGCTGCCTCCCGCTCTCAGGCCTGATATGGAAGTAAGCGGCGGGCGGAATATTCGCGGCGACCTCAACGTTCTCTATCTCCTCATTCTACGAGCGAATAATGAGGTTCTTGGTGATGACGCCCTCGACGCCGACAACGACCAGACGCGCAACGCCCGGAATGGGCGGCTCCTGAAACTGCAAGAGGCGGTGAACGGCTTGCTTTGGCAGGGCGAAACCTGGAGGCCGATAAAGGATAAAAAACGGAAACTCAAGAGCGTGTCGGATTTCCTTGCCGGCAAGAAAGGGCTCTTCTGCGGGCATCTGCTTGGCAAGCGCGTCGATTACTCGGGTCGGGCGGTAATAGTCCCGGACCCAGCCAGCCTTGAGATCGACGAATGCGGCCTGCCGTTCAAGCCCGTGGCCGTGATCCTGCGACCGGCAATTATCCAAAAAATGGCCGCCATGGGCGAAGAACAAGGCAACGACCCGAAAGTGCCCTTTTCCAGCGCAGAAGTACATGAACTTCTCAATAAGTATCCGAAGGTGCCGGAAGAAAAAAAAGGCCTCTTGGCTAAGGTATGTAAGGTAATAGATGATCTACTTGATCAAAGATACATCATCCTCAACCGGCAACCCACCCTTCACCGGCTCGGCATTCTCGGGTTCCAGCCTAAGGTGCGCGAGGCTTCCGTCTGCTCCATCCATCCCCTCATCACCGCCGGATTCAATGCCGACTTCGACGGCGATCAGATCGCCTTTTACTTGCCCCTTACCAAGGCCGGCCTTGAGGACAAGGAGAGGCTCCTTGCGGTCAACCACCTGTTCAAACCGGCCAATGGTGAGTTGGCTTTGCATCTAGGTCAGGATGTCGCCCTCGGTCTCTATCATCTAAGACAAAACGAAGAGGGCCGGAATTGCCTTGCAGAAACAATGGGTTGGGCAAAAGACAGCACCGACCCCAATCGCGGGGAAAAAACAAAGAACCTTACCGCCATCAGCCTCAGGGGCGTGAAAGAGGATACGAGGCGACGTACGATTAAGAAGCTAACCGAGCTGGCCTTTGCCGCTGCGACCCGGTCCGGCACAAGCTATTCGTTGACTGACTTTGAGGCCCTCGCCAAGGATGTGGCCCAAAAACGAACCGGGAAAAGCCTTGTCGAGCCAAAAGAGATAATTGAAAAGGATGACTCGAACCCCTTTCATTCGGCGGTATGTTCCGGGGCGCGGACGAAAAAGGAGATCTACGACGCCCTCGCCAACCCCGGCGCCGTGGGCAACCTAACCTTAGGCAGAGGTCCGGGGCCGCATTTCTTGGCCGGTTTCGTATCCCGAGACAACCTGGTCAATGTGAAGCTCTCCACTGCCGAGGTCGGCGGACTGACCAAGAGGCTCGTACATCTCGCCCATCACCTGTGCGTGACCGAAGAAGATTGCGGGCAAACCAACAGCCGTGACCCTATTAACTGCAAAACCAGTCAGGGGGTCTGCCGCAAGTGTTACGGCCCCGACCTCGGGAGAGGTCGGTTGGAGCAGCAGACGTCCGACGACCTCATAGAGCTTGGTGCCAAGGCGGGGATAATCGCCGCCCAGGCGGTGAGCGAACCGACCACCCAGTTGGCCTTGGGCAGCAAACATGCCCCCGGACAAAGAACTGAAAAGAAGGAGAAGGCTGAAGAGAATGACGAGGACGACAAGGCCCTCTTGGATGCGATCAAGAAGGGGTTCAACAAAATGATCCGGGATGAAGACCCGGAGGAAAAAGACAAGGCCTACCTGAAAC
>CAZDYX010000046.1:3295-14640 GCA_964509775.1 uncultured Desulfobulbia bacterium
AACCCCGTGCACCTTCAGTTGCTTTTCCGGGTCGCGCTAACCCCTTGTCCCAGTCCCTTTGCCGATGCCTCTTTTGACTCCACGCCCGTCCCCACGTTGGCAGCCTGGCTGTTGGAAGGCGTTGAGGACAAACTCGACGGGCTCAAGGCCAAGGTCATGCTCGGCAAGTCGATCCAAACGCGCACCCAACGCGCCGATGATGAACAGAAAGGGAAATAGGGACTACTATGGCAATTCAACCAAAGCCAAGTCAAGAACGCCGCCCAGAAGTCACACCGGGTCAATACCGAGTAACAGCACGCTCACAAGAACAGAAGGTCGAACAGGCCATGAAGCTGGTCCATGGGCCGGAGCGTGAAGACGGGGAGGACGCCGGCGAGTTGGACTCCGATTCCTCGTGTGAAACTAGATGCCAAAGGTGCAGACAACCGCTCGATGAAGCCGATGAAGTCTGCGGTGCATGTGGTGCATCTCAGGAGAATTCGGAACCTGAACCGGCAGCCGATTCTTCCACGCCGCTTGAGGCGCCGGAGTATTACACTGACTTCGACAATGACGAGGTATATGACGCCGAACGAACGGAACCTGAGGAAGAGGATTTCGAACCGGGCGAACATCTGAGCCTCTTTGCCGGCATCGCCAACACGCTGCGCATGAGATGTCTTAACCACGTGGAGAGTGAACTGGGGGCCTCGCTTTTTCTAAACCTTGCACCATCCATGGATAATGTCACTGGTGCCGCCATTTACGAATTGATTAAGAATAGCGGCCTCCTGAATGATGTCCTTTGTGCTGTGCATAACACACCTCCTTCAATTCTAAAATACCCGTTATGGAATGATTCTTATGAAAAATTTACATCCTTCCATTATGTTTTTGTTTAACATGTTCGGAGCAAATATATCAACTAAAAAATCGCACTTACTCAAATCCCCAGTCCCTGATCGGCCTGTAAGTTTGGGCGCAACATGTCACTTCCCTGTCCGCACCACCGCATCGGCAGCAATACCCATTTAGGGCGAAACGCAGCGATCCTTACGCAAAAGAAGCCAGAGGAAAAAAGGGCCGCCGAGGATAGAGGTGATGATCCCTACCGGGAGTTCCTGGGGTGCGACCAGGATGCGGGCGATGGTGTCGCAGATGATCAGAAATGTGCCGCCCAGGAGGATATTGGCGAAAAAGAGAAGATGATGATTCATGCCGAAGAGCAGCCTGTTGATGTGGGGCACCATCAGTCCCACAAAACCGATGGGGCCGCAAACCGCCACCACGCCGCCGACGATGAGGGAGGTGACAATGAAGAGAATGGTCTGGGTCCGCATGGTATCCATTCCCCGACTGATTGCCAGGTCCTCGCCCAAGAGAAGGAGGTCAAGATCCCGTGCGTGCCAGAGTATGATCGTTCCGCCGATCACGATTAGGAAGAGCATACCCAATACCGGTTCATAACCGATGACCTCAAGCCCTCCCATGATCCAGCGTAGGATCTGATAGGATTGGGTGAAGTCACTGGTATAGTGCAGAAAAAGGACGAGACTGGAGAAAAAGTAGTTCACCGCCACTCCGGCAAGGAGCAGGGTGAGGTTTGAGAAGTCGGGACGCAACCGGGTGATGCCATACACAAGACCGATTGTCCCCAGGGCGCCGCCAAAGGCAAGGAGTGTAATCCCCCCGGCGCCAAAAAGACCGCCGGTTATCCCGAACCGGACCCAGAAGGCCGCGCCCAGGGCGGCTCCGCTCGAGATCCCGAGGGTGAAGGGATCGGCAAGGGCGTTTCTGAACATGGCCTGAAAGGTCATGCCGCTCATGGCAAGCCCGGCCCCGGCCAAGAATGCGGCCAATACCCGGGGAAGCCGCATCTGCCAGAAGATGACGTGAGCGACATTGTCCGGGATAAGAAGCGCTGTTGGCGAGATCCATTCCATGCCCAGAAACGGTGAGGCCCCAAGGGTGAACAAGGCAAGGAGGATTAAAAAAAACAAGCCTGAGCGTTTACGGATCGCCATGGGCAAGGTCTCCCGCCACCACGAATTTTCGGCCCGAAACCGGATGGGTAAGAAGGAAAAAGGCGCGGTCATAGACCGAGAACAGGATATCTTCCTTGGCAAAGGAGGAACTCGGACCGCAATAAATCAATCGTCCGTTTTTAAGGGCCAGGATGATGTCGCTGGCAAGGAGTGCGGCATTGATGTCATGGGTGACCATGATGATGGTGGCCCCCCGCTCCTTATTGACCCGGCCGAGGATATTGTGGACCTCGGCCTGGTGCCGCGGGTCCAGGAAGGTGGTGGGCTCATCAAGGAGAAGGAGTTCGCATTGCTGCGCCAGGGTGGCGGCGATATAGGCCTTCTGCCGTTCCCCGCCGCTCAGTTCGTTCACCTTCCGTTCTCGGAAGCCCTCCATGCCGGTATCGAGCAAGGCCTCCTCGACCGCCTGCAGATCAACCGCGGAGGGAGACCGGAACCGTTGCATATGGGCATAACGGCCCATGAGGACAAAGTCGTGGACCGAAAATGGTATCTCCCGGCCGTCTGCCTGAGGCACATAGCCGATCCGCCGGGCAAGCTCCGGTTGGGAAAGAGCGGCGAGGGGTTCGCCGTGGAAGGTGATCTCGCCCGCGCTTTTTTTCACTATCCGGTTAATACATTTAAGCAGGGTGCTTTTCCCGGCCCCGTTTGGCCCCACTATCGAAATATATTCGCCCGGCCGTACCGAGAAGGTGAGATCGGAAAGGATTTCCCGGCCCCCGGCCTGACAGGAAAGGTGTTTCACGGCAAGTGTCGCCTCGCCATCCGACCGAGTACCGGGGTGACGATTTTTTACGAGACCATCAAGATTCATCATTTTTAAAAATGATCATCGTTTCCCCATTAATAAAAATCCGTCCCCAGAGGGGCATTTGGCATGGTTAGCGGCAGACGCTTTAATAATTCCGGCGCGTGTGGATGAACACTCAATGCAAGCGTTACGATTAACGCTCTCGATGTTAAGAGACGGAACAAAAGATTTTCTGAGGCTGAATAAGCAAGCAGGGATAACCAAGACGCCTAAAGTCCATGCTATTGTAATGACACACTGCGGATGGAGCCGCCAGACCGGATTCACGCCTGACAGGTCAACGCAAGCATACCTTAAGCAGGCTCTAGCTATAACAACGGATGGGGTAATGGGCCTGCAAAAGCGACTTGCGTAATGGTTTGTTGCTGGGATTCTGGAGCAGAATTAGTCTGTGCCGGAGGATTATGTTTAATCTTTTTGACCACCGACGGTCTCCATCGCCCGATGAAAGTCCTTACCAATCCTCTCCATGTCAGAGCGCAAATTTTTCAGGTCCGCATCTGGCGGAGTATAGGACGTAGATACAGCGGTAAGCCTCGTTGGAGGGTAAATCTCTAAGATGCTTCCGATGCCTTTAATAATATTCTTGGTACGAGGTGACATGATGTTAATTAAAATATCAAGAGAACGGGCGATTTGTCAAATTTTGTTTGATAAATTTATCTTTTATTATAGCCCTTCTCTTCTTGCTGTCTGTCATGCCGCAGCCTGTTGCTGATACAGGTACTTCTGGAATCCGGAAAACACTTTCCCAATATCCTCCGCCCTTCCCAGATCGGCCAGGGCGTCGGCGATGGAGTTGTGGTACTTGAGCCGCAACAAGGGCGTGAGCTTCTCCTGGTCGAGTTCTTCCACGCCGACGCGGACGTAGTGCGACAGAACGAAGTCGAGAAAGACCTGCTGCTTGCTGTTGAAATGCAGGCTGATGACGACCTTGGCCCTTGAGGCGCGTTCCTCGCGGGTGACTGGCGGGAGGGCGTAGGCCACGTGAGCCAGCACGTCGAACAAATCGCTTTTCTCCGCGTCGATGATCTTCTGCATCTCGACCAGTTGCTCACCGCCAAATCCTTTCTCGGCGAGACCCTGCAGGAGCTTCTTCCGCGTCTCCGGTGCGCTCCAGAGGGTGCGCAGTTCGGTCTCGTCCTTGAAGAACTCGGGAAGCTTCCCGAACAGCATTTCCATGAACTGCTGCGCCGACATGGGTGTCCCGTCGGGATGCCAGAAGGTCGTCGCCACCATGTGCTGGATGGTGCGCCCCTTGCCGTCGGCGAGTTTCACCTTGATCTTCGGGCGTCTGCCGTACTCCGCCGGTGGCTCACGCACCTCACCAGGCGGACTCGGTGGAGGGGACTCATGCCTCGGCACCTTCGGCTCATCCGGTTCGATCGGTTCCCCGTCCCACTCCGGATCGCTGAAATGATGGTGCGCCTTTACGAAGTCGTAGATCGTGAAATAGTCCTTGCCGTCATAGAGCCGCGTGCCGCGACCGATGATCTGCTTGAACTCAATCATCGAGTTGATGGGTCGCATCAAGACGATGTTACGAATATTGCGGGCGTCGACGCCGGTGGAGAGTTTTTGCGATGTCGTCAGGATTGTGGGGATCGTCTTCTCGTTGTCCTGGAAGTCGCGCAAATGCTGCTCGCCGAGCGTGCCGTCGTCGGCGGTGACCCGCTGGCAGTAGTTTGGGGCCGTGCTCGTTTTCGTCTGGTTGATGAGGTCGCGCACGGCTAAGGCATGATCCTGCGTGGCGCAGAATACCAGGGTCTTCTCGTTCTGGTTGATCTGCTCCATAAACACCTTCACGCGGTGAGCTTCCCGTTCCTTGATCTCGATGATCTTGTTGAAGTCGGTTTCCGTGTACCGCTTCCCGGTTTCGATCTCGCCCTCGATCAACTGGTCGTCGGGCGTATAGACATACTCGTCGATCGTCGTGGAAATCTGCTTCACCTTGAACGGCGTGAGAAACCCGTCGTTGATGCCCTCTTTCAGCGAGTAGATGTAGACCGGCTCGCCGAAGTAGGCGTAGGTGTCCACGTTGTCCTTACGCTTGGGCGTGGCCGTGAGGCCGAGCTGCACCGCCGGGGCGAAATAATCGAGGATGTCGCGCCAGTTGCTCTCGTCGTTCGCCCCGCCCCGGTGGCACTCGTCAACGACGATGAAGTCGAAGAAATCCGGAGGATAGTCGCCGAAGTAGGGCGACGGCTTGCCGTCCTTGGGCGGGCCGCTCATGAAGGTCTGGAAAATCGTGAAGAAGATGCTTCCGTTGGTCGGCACTCGCTCCCTTCGCCGAATCTCATCCGGGGAAATCCGCACCATGGCGTCCTCCGGAAAGGCGGAGAAGGCGTTGTAGGCCTGATTGGCGAGGATGTTCCGGTCGGCCAGAAACAGAATGCGCGGGCGACGCGAGGGTTCGCGGCTAAGGTTCCAGCGGCTCTGGAACAGTTTCCAAGCGATCTGAAAGGCGATGAAGGTTTTACCCGTGCCGGTGGCGAGCGTGAGTAGGATGCGCTGCCGGTTATCCGCGATGGCCTCCATTGCCCGCTCGACGGCGATGTCCTGATAGTAGCGGCTGGGGTGCGAGCCGCCCTTGTCCTCAAACGGCACGGCGGCGAAGCGGTCGCGCCACGCGTTTGTTTCAGCGAAGGTCAACGCCCAAAGTTCGTCCGGCGTAGGGTACCGCGGCAGCTCGCCTTCCTTGCCGGTCTCCATGTCGATGCCGTAGATGCCCCGGCCGTTGGTGGCATAGGCAAAGCGTACGGCCATCTTCGCCGCGTAATCCTTGGCCTGACCCACGCCTTCCGTCATTTCTTCATCAAAGGCCTTGGCTTCGACGACAGCAAGTTTCGTGTTCCGGTACTCCAGAATGTAATCAGCCGTGAACGATTTTCCCCGCCGCCCATGACCTTCGATTCGACCTGGCGCAATCGAATACTCTCGCCGGATGCGACTGCCCTCGACGACGCCCCATCCTGCCGCCTTCAGCGCGGGGTCAATATGTTCGGCTCTGGTTTCGGCTTCGTTCATGGGTTTTTGTGTCTCATGTATTAACTATTAATTCTCTTGTGTCTCATATTTATCATTTTTTGAGACGCAAACGATTTTATGTTTCATAGATGAGATTCAAGATACCTCGTTTCCTTCCGCGACATTCAGCAATTCTCGGAAGGCATAAATCCCGGGCCGGCGCCCTCTCCCTTCTTGGAGCGGGAGCAAAATCCCCTCATCCCTCAGGAGGATCAGAATGCGGTTCGCCGTCGGTTTCGGAATTTCCGAGTGGTTTGTGAACAATGGTGCGGGAAAGATTGGCGACTGGAAAATGAAATCGACGGCACGGATCGAGTGCTGAGAGTGCGTCAGATCTACAACCTGGGTCTTTACTCGATCATAGAGTGAAAGGATGGCCCGGGCCTTACGTTCGTTTTCGCCCGCCTGTTCACGGATTCCCTGGAGGAAAAACGCACACCATCCAGTCCAATCACCTTCGCGGGTGACGGCGCGCAGTCGTTCCTGATACTCCTCCCGGTTCGCTTCCAGATAGCCGCTCATGTAAAAGTCCGGGCTGGTAAGGAGTTTTCGCTGGTAGAGGAAGAGGGGGATCAGCATTCTACCCAGGCGGCCGTTCCCATCGTTAAAAGGGTGCAGGGCCTCGAATTCGACATGCAGGATGGCGAGTTGAGAAAGTGCGTCAGGCTCGGAGGTGCTCCCGAGATATCGTTCCCATTCATCCATGCCATGTTGCAGGTGTTCCGGAGCCACCGGGATGAAGCTGGCTTCCTCGATCTTACAGCCTTTGGGGCCGATCCAATTCTGGTCTTTCCGGTAGCTCCCAGGGGATTTGTCTCGCCCACGAACTCCTTGCATAAGCAGGTCATGAGCAGATCTCAGCATGTGCTGGGACAGCGGGCGATGCTCCATTTCCGCAATACAGGCCCGCATGGCCTTTCGATAATTGAGGACCTCTTCCGCATCGTCTCGTTTGGGCTGAGTGAGGGCATCGGATTCCCCGCCGGCCTCAATCTCAAGAACCTCGCCAATGGTGACGTGCGTCCCCTCGATTTTGGAGGAGAGCACAGCTTCCTGGGTAGTCAGGGGCGAGAGGAGAATATGGGCATTGGGAATCGCGGATAGCAACCCGTCGTAACGCGCAAGACCAGCATTGGCAGGACCGATCAGCGGAATCAGACGGGACCAATCAAGCGTCTTAGGAGGGAATTGCCCCAGGTGATACTGAGCAGGCGCTGTTGTCATTGTTGGCTTCTCCTTACAATTTACCGCTGAAGGCTTGGTGCAGCAGCGACTTCTTCAACGCCTCCAGGGCAGCGAGCTTGCGCTCGTAGAGGCGGGCGAGTCGTTGGGTTTCGGCGCGAAGGGAGTCGAGTTTTTTAACGATGATCTTTTGTTCCGTTATGGAAGGTGCTGGGATCGGGTAGCCCTTTAATTTTGCGCCATTGATGTTCGCTTGATTGACGCTCGAGATCACGACTGTCTTGCCATAGTCGAAAGCGATTTGGCTATTGAGGAAGTAACTCAAGTAATCTGCATCCAACAATTCTTCCTTTCTACAAATCCGAATTAAGTATCCCGCGAAAATTGCGGGCATCTCGCTCTTGTAGATTGCGGTCTTGCCAACCAGTTCAGGACTGTTCGTCCGATTGAACAGGACATCGTTGTGCTTGAGCAGGTATTTTTTGATTTCAGCTTTGTCATCCGTGTAGACCAGATTTTCCCAATCAAGCCGCCCATCTTGAATGTTGCCCATGCGAAGCACGGGAACTTTCCCCTCCTTCTTCGATTTTGCAGAAGAACCATATTCAACCCCGTCGCATAAATCCCCCAAGGTTTTCCATTTCCATTTCTTGCTCAACAAGACGGATTGGAGGTGGCTTTCAAAGATGGCGCGGGCGTTTTGGAGGTTCTTTTCGGCGTTGGCTTTGGCGGTGGCGATGCCGTCAAACGCTTCGTCGAGGATGCCGACGATCAGCTTCTGGTCTGGGAGGGGTGGAACCTTCGCGACTTGCGAATAGACTTCATTGCGATTTATACCCGGCTTCACGCCTTTCGCAAGGCTTGGCAATTCAAGGGTCGTCAAGAGATAGTAAAGAAAACGCAAGTTGTGTTGTCGCTCATCGAAAGTTACAAAGTAGGTCACATCGAGCGGCCAAAATTTCGGCTCGGTGAGATTGACTTCGCCGGCTGATCCTTTGCGGCCGACTATGATGCTGGGTTTGTCGAAGTAGAACCTGTTGGTTCGGTGCTTTACGCCATTTGCACCATAAACCGGATAGAGACCATTTAACTTCCGGTCCACTTCATCAAGAGGCTTTCCGTAGTTGAGCTGGAGAATTTCCCCGATGGATTTTTCTTTCCAACCCGCCTTCATAGCAGCCCCTTGATATTCCCCAGCACTTCCGCGCTCTCGGCGTCCAGCGCAGCGATCTCATCCATGATATCCTGCGGGCTGCGGTGGGTGATTTCCTCGCCGCCGTTCGGGTTTTTCACGGATAGGTCGAATGTTGTCTGGTCGATACCCTTGGCGTCCATGCTCCAACTCTTGGGTGAGTCGGCAAAGGTCTTGTGCAGTTTCACAAACTCAACGAGGTCGGCGTCGTTGAGCGAGTTGGTCTTGCCCATGTTACGCCCAGGGTCGAGCTGGTAGAACCAGACCTTGCGGGTAGGCGCACCCTTCTCGAAGAACAGCACCACGGTCTTCACGCCCGCCCCCAGGAACGTCCCGCCGGGACAGTCGAGCACGGTGTGCAGGTTGCAGCTTTCCAGCAGGAGCTTGCGCAGGCTCACCGAGGCATTGTCGGTGTTGGAGAGGAAGGTGTTCTTGATGACCACGCCGCCGCGCCCGCCGGCCTTGAGCATTTTGATGAAGTGCTGGAGAAACAGGAAGGCGGTCTCGCCGGTGCGGATGGGGAAGTTCTGTTGGACCTCCTTGCGCTCCTTGCCGCCGAAGGGGGGATTGGCCAGCACCACGTCGAAGCGGTCCTTCTGCTGAATGTCGGCGAGGTTCTCGGAAAGCGTGTTGGTGTGCAGGATGTTCGGCGCCTCGATGCCGTGCAGGATCATGTTCATGATCGCGATGACGTAGGCGAGGGACTTCTTCTCCTTGCCGTAGAACGTACGCTCCTGAAGGATGCGGTCCTGGGCGGTGGTGCGTTTGGGATGGGTCTGCTTCATGTACTCGTACGCTTCGCACAAGAAGCCTGCCGAGCCGACCGCGCCGTCGTAGATACGTTCGCCGATCGTAGGCTGCACGACCTGGACGATGGCGCGAATGAGCGGGCGCGGCGTGTAATACTCGCCGCCGTTGCGCCCGGCATTGCCCATATTCTTGATCTTGGCTTCGTAGAGGTGCGAGAGCTCGTGCTTCTCGGCCTGCGAGCGGAAGCGGAGGGCATCGATGTGGTCGATGATCTCGCGCATATTATAGCCGCTGGAGATCTTGTTCTTGATCTCGCCGAAAATCTGCCCGATCTTGTATTCGATCGTGTTCGGCCCGGTGGCCTTCTGCGTGAAGCCGTGGAGGTAAGGGAAGAGCTTCTGATTTACGAAATCGCGGAGGTCGTCGCCAGTCAGGGCCTTGTTGTGGTCAAGCTTGCCGTCCTTGCCCTTGGGCGCGGCCCAGGTGTCCCAGCGGTACGGCTTGTCGAGGATGTAGCTGTAATTCTTCCCCTCCAGCGCGGCCTCATCGGCGAGGTCCTGCTCCAGTCCGTCGAGGTATTTCAGGAACAGCAGCCAGGAGGTCTGCTCGGTGTAATCGAGCTCGGTCGTGCAGCCCGCCTCTTTCCAGAGGACGTTGTCGATGTTCTTGAAGGCTTGTTCAAACATAGGTGCCTTTTCTTAAGGGGTATCATAAGATCAGGACGAAGGAAGGGTGACTTTAAAAGCCGTTCTTTTGGTTTATTGCTTATTGTCCATTGCCTGAAGACGTTTTGCCATCTAGTCCCCTCGAGCTAGTTTCATTAGTTGCCGAATTTTCGGTTGTTAAATCCTCTTCTTCTGCAGAAGAAGAGGATTTTTTTGTAGATTCCTTTGGCTGGAAGTGAAGCGTAGGGATGATTACCGGTCCCCATGGCCCGCGACCGGTAATGGTTATAACGAACTCTCTCGCCGCGCTGTAAAGTATAGCGACTCCGTTAAGGCTTAATAGTTTTTCTGGATCGGGCCAGTCTTGGGATACTTTAAAAAGTCCCACAACGACCAAGTCTATAGAGTATGCTTGTCGAGATGATTCATTTTCGGGGGCCGAAGATATTTGGATGGAGACCTGATAAAGGTCTTTTAGGTTATCGTGTTGTATCGTTACCTTGACGCTACAATCGGGGGGAGACGCCCCAGGCTCGGGATTGAATTGGGGGTCCGCCGAAATTTGAACATGAGGGAAAAAATAATTGATAACCGTTAGTGGAGCTTTCATCATCCTATTTCCATATTGGCATAGCCATTATCTACTAGTGAATCTACCTGGATTCCATAACCCCAGGAGTGAGCAACTGCTTTATTGGTATCAAGGACGCGATACCAATTGACGGTTTTTTCTTCCTGTGGAGTAACATGCAGACTAAGTTTACCCTTAAGTGCGCGGGTAAGGCGCACCATGCTCTCGATGGTAAAATTAGCGTCACCTTTGAATACTTTAGTAATGTAAGCTTGCGAGGTCCCAAGTTTTTGCGCTAGCTCCTTTTTGGTTATACCCCTTTGTTTCATGAGTTGATAGAGCTCAGAGGTAAAGTCGAGAGCAGCTTGTTTTGACCAGTAGGAATCTTTTTTTTCGGCTTCCGCGAAGAGTTCGGAGAAAGAGTTATATTTCATCGTCATCCTCAATTGTTAAGATTTAATGACGGAGATACGGCCTAGTTTGGCGTGATCTTCGTATCGGTCTTTAATTTGAATCGCTTTTTGAATTTCACCCTTCGGAGTTTTTCGACCCTTTTTTATGAACGCCTGACAACAAATAATAACCATTCTTTCCTTGCTTGAATAAAACCATAGAACTCTGATGTCTCCCCCGACGAATTCCCAAATTTTTTCATCTTTATCGACGAAGTGGCAAATATCGGTAGACAATAGCCTTGGACCGTGGGGAGTTTGGCTGATTTTTGAAATGGTAGCCAACACATTATCTTTGGCGCCAGTATACTTTGGGTTAAGTTGATTCATGAATTCCAAAAGGGGACACATGCCATTTTCTTCGCAAACGGCATATATTTTCCATGTTCCCTCTCGGATCGATTTGAGCTGCATTACTTAACTTAAAGGTTAATTGAGTTCAAGGATTATATTCAAGTTTAAAATGATCATCGTTTCCCCAACCCAAGGGGGACTAGAAATTCCGCCTCGATCCTCTCCTGGAGCAAGGAAGCCGGCTCCTCGCCCAATCGTTGGCAGATGGTCTGCAGTGTTTCGGCCCGGCGCTGGTTTCGTTCGCGTCCGATCCGGCGGGCCTTCTCGATCCCCTGCCAGTCGCCATCGATCCAGAACTGCTGTGCGGCCGGTTC
>CAZDYX010000047.1:0-892 GCA_964509775.1 uncultured Desulfobulbia bacterium
GCGAGATCCGGTTGATTTTCCTTATGGCCTCGTTAAGCGACTCGATGGCGGTCATTAAATCGGTCTGTAAAGTGCGAGCAAGAAGCAAGCCAAACGAGATGGGTAACAGCGGTACGGTGCAGAAGAAAAAAAGGCAGAGCCCCTAACGACCCTGCCTTTTTTCTTTACGTCTCTGTTTTTGGAGTTGGTTACTTTTTCAGCTTTCTTCTTAATCCTGCCAAGCCCGCCAGTCCCGTGCCCATGAGTAACATGGTGGCCGGTTCGGGGATCGGTGTTGATGCGGGATCGTATACACCATTTAATAATACCAGGGGGTTACTCACATCATTTGGGTTTGTAATAGTTACATCAAAGGCAAGCTGGCCAACTTGCTTATCAAATTGAAAGCTGAAGCCGCTTAACGATGCCCCTGGCGTGATGTCTGTCCCAACAAGCGGATTTGAATAATAGTCAAAAAATGTTTCGATAAATCCTGAACCACTAAGGTCAAACCATCCCGAAGGAAGGGTTTTTATGCTAAATGAAACCAACTCGTCAAAATATAGAGTGAGATCGTAGAGATTAAATCCTGGGACATCTGAATTGTTAAATAACGTGTAGTCATATTGCCACCAGCCATTGTTCAAATCTGTCTCAAAATAGGTAAGGTCCGCACTTAGCGTTGCCCTGGCAACGCCGCCTTGAAACGTAAAGACAGAGAGAATAACAACCCAAAAAATTAGTACAGTTTTCATCATTTTTCTCCTTTACAAACTTATTGTGTTTTAATTAGTAAATCCCCACCGCTGGTATTTTTTGGACTCGCGGAATAGTAAAGACTGCCATCAGGTTTCTTAATTGTTATTCCAAACTTGTCAGGTGATCCGTCGGTTACGGTAGCGGTAAAGGTATA
>CAZDYX010000047.1:902-5633 GCA_964509775.1 uncultured Desulfobulbia bacterium
CACCCACATTATTCACTGTACCCGTACCCTGAATGGTAGCGGTATTGCCGGACACCGAAACCGAAGATATGCCGGTGCTGACAAAGTTCATCCTGGTCCTTGCATAATAGTATTTGAGCCATCCGGAGGGCGAGGTTGGTCCCCTGACCTCCAGAGAAAAAGTCGCTTTATAGATTGCCGTCTCCGGGTAATTGTAGGCACCGCCAGAGATAACGTAGGTTTTTTCCTTAACCGTCACGGCCACGTTATCATAAGTCGCCTCTGCACCATCGTTTACCATAAGTTCCAACACATAGGTTCCGGCCGTATCGGGAATAAATGTTGGAAACGCCGAGCCGGCCTCTATTATGTTTTGATTCCCAAGTAAACTCCCTAGAGGCACCGACACAAATTGCCAGGCATAACTGAGTGGAGAAGGACCATTGTCCGGGTCATAACTTGCCGAGCCGTTAAGGGAAGCGGTTTCGCCCAGATAAATGGTCAGATCAGCCCCGGCATTGGCATTAGGTGGTACGTTTAACGTTGACGATACGATATTGACGACAGCATTCGAATTAAGCTCACCATCGCTGACAGAAAGTCTGACCATGTATAAACCATCGACGTCCGGAATAAAGCTGGCCTGCGCCTTGTTATTGTCATCAATGGCACTATTTGACAATGTGCTTGCTGCCGGAAGCGAGAAGAAATCCCACATATAGCTCAAGGCATTCGGCCCGTTGTCCGGATCATTACTGCCGCTGCCATCAAGGTATACCGTCGCTCCTGTAATCACATTCTGATCCGGTCCGGCGTTGGCGTTTGGAGCCACGTTTGGCGTTGCCGCAGTAATTATCACCTCATCAGGAGTACTGTCAATTTTGCCGTCGTTAACCGTCAGATGCAGCCTAAAGACCCCATCAACATCCGGAGTGAATACCGGCTTTGCGCTCGTTTTATCAGAAAACGAGGCATCGGTTATCATGCTGTCCGGCGGAACCTCCGTAAAACTCCAGGCGAAGGTAATTAAAGCACCTTCAGGGTCAAAGCTGCTGCTGCCATCCAAGGTAACAGCGATTCCCGAAAAGACATTTTGGTCTGGTCCGGCTTGCGCAACCGGAGGCAAGTTCGGTGGCGTGACGGTGATCGCCTTGCTCCCTGATGCTGACCAGTTTTCTGCGGCATCCCGTTCCTGCACATAAAGGGTACAGGTACCGACGAGCAGGTCAGAGATCGGGGTATAGGTCGTTGCCGTGGTTTCTGTCGCGCCGGTTGACAGGTCATTGTTGTCAAGCTTGTAGCGGTAGGTACGATTCCCGTCGCCGCCTCCGTTGGTCCAGGTCCATGTTGGTCTTGGGTTATCGGTCGGAGTGGTGCCGCTTACTACCGGCGCACCCGGTGGTATAGTGTCCACTATCCAGGTGTAATACGCGGGCGTGGCGTCAAGGTTACCGGCCGCATCCGTTGCCATGACGTTAAATGTGTGACTGCCGTCGCTAAGCCCGGTATAGGTCTTCGGGCTCGTACACGCAGCGTAAGCCATGCTGTCAAGCTGGCACTTGAAGGTGGAATCGGGCTCGGTCGAACTGATATTAAAGGTGGCATCCTTACTGTTGGACGGATTTAAGGGTTTATTGGTGATGGAGGTATCCGGGGCGATCGTATCAAAGGGATTAATGGTAAGGGTCACCCGTTGGGTGTCAATCAATTGACCGTCCGAGGCCCCGAAGGTCAGGACGTATTGCCCGGACTGACCAATTGCCGGGGTCCAGTCGAAAACGCCGGTGGCAATACCATTGCCGGTGTTTCCTTGGTCTCTGAAGACCGCCCCGGCCGGCAATGGTGAGGCGGAAAGTTTCGGAATCGTGGCATTGGGATCGCTCGCCTCGACGATAAAGGAGAGTTGTTGTCCCTCCCCCCGGGACCGGTCCGGAATGAACTGGAGCACCGGCGGCTGCGGGGAGGCGGACAGGTCTTCAAAAATAACCGTATAGGCGTTGGTGGTGTTGACGTCAAAGAGATTAAAAAAATACTGCCATTCACTGCTGCCCTGGCGGGTCTTTGACAGCCAGCCGTTTTCCGGCCGGATCTGTTTCCCGTCCGAGCGGGTTATGGTCTTTAGCACCTTCTGGCCTTGGAAGGGATCGGCAAGCTGCACATACATAAAGCCGGCCGTGACCGGAGTTGACAACGTGTATTTGGCCTCGGCGCCGGATTGGCTTACAAATTGGAGGCTTGAAGCGGCGGACTGGCTAAGGACCGAGGTGTCTACCGTGTCAGACTCGTAGACCTTATATACCCCGCCGTCTTTTGCCAGAAAGTCACGGACGGAGTCTCTCCCGGCCAGATCCACCAGCACATCCCGGACCAGAAAATGGGTGTTCACCGCATCGATGAGCGAGGTCAACTCCCCGCCCAGTTCGTCCGAATGGGAATACGTGGCCGTAAATTCCACAAAGCGACCGGACAGGGAGCACTCCATGATCCAGCGGGCGAGACCAGCGGTGTTCGGCTTGATATCGCCGAAATCGGCCAAAAGACTCGTGGTCGCGGGCTTACCGTTCACCTCGCTGCCGGTAATGACAAAGCTGATCAAAAGACCCTGATCATTTTCAATGATCTTCGGCTGGGCCGAGTCGATCTTGAGCTCATGGGCCGTACCGGCGCCGCTGTTTAGCACCCGCACCCCCAGGGAAAAGGGAACGGGCGGTTCGATCTGGGTGGTAAAGGCGTCGTCGCCGTAAACATCCGTGGGCAGAAAATAATCCAGGGTCAGCGCCGGCATGGGTTTTACAAAGATATAATCCGGGTTAACCTCGGTGATGTGCTCCTCCCCGCCGATGGTATAGGTGAGGGTGGCGCCCACATAATAGAGGGTGCCGAATTCCAGGCCGTTTGAGGCCCCTTGGGCCGGGATGATCAGCCAGTGGATATCGGCCGAGGTGGTGGGCGCCACGGTGCCGGACCCATCCACGTTGTTGATATTTTCCGTGGAGTCGATCCGGATAAAAAACAGGGCATTGGTGTTGTCCGGGTCCGAGGTGGCCAGGATCGGGTTGCCATATTCATCGCTGAAGTTTACCACCACCTTGACGTTTTCTATGCTGATGCCCGTAAGGCCGTTATTGATGCGCATATGGGCGTCAAAGGCCTGCCGCTCCAGGGTAAGTTCCTGAGCGATTTCGATTTGCACCTCGGCACAGATGGAGTCGGCGGCATAAGTTTTTGAGGACAAAAAGAGCAAGAGGAGCAAAAGAGGACAGAAAAAAACATGACCAGGCCGTTTATTGCGCATATTTTTTATCATTTGTGCCTCCGCCGACTTGCTACCTTGATTTTTCTCATGATGTTGGGTTTCATTATCATTCAACCCAGCCTACGCGGCTTTTTTTTATGCTGCCAGATCGACCACTTCAAGTTGACAGTTTTTTCCCTTTGCCTCCTGCACGATGCCTTCAAGCCGTTCCGCAACAGGATCATCTATCCAAGCTTCTCCGCACATGGAGCATACACGGGCAGGAACATTTCGTATAACAATCAAGCCGTTACCATAATCCACCGTAAAGGTTGTGGTCCCTTCGCCAATCTTTCCTTTGCAAAGAAGACATTTTTGACTCATAAGAGATCCCCTTTTCTCGTTTTTAGGTCAGGCATGAAATGAATTTCATCTGCTGGTGGATATTCAAATTGTAGGTTGGGTTGAGCGTATTTTGCGAAACTCAACAATTGTCTAGCCTTATCCAGATGATGCGAAACCAAAGTCACGCAATCCCCCAAAACCATCACCTCCGCCATCGCATCATTTCCCGAGCGTCACCATGGTGTTGGGTTTCATTATCATTCAACCCAACCTACGCGGCTACTAGCCAAACGTTATTGGTAACGTATATCTTGAAGACAAGTCTGAAAGATTGTAGGCTGACATCAATCATTCAAAATCATTATCAATATGGAGGTTCATCATGTTGGCATATAAAAAATATGTAATTATCACCGATCCAAATCGTCTCACCTTAAAAGGCCTTCCGTTCAAGCCTGGACAACGCGTGGAAGTCGTCATGATTGCCGAGGAAGACCAAAAAGCTCATCTCTCTGACGTAAAGGCCTTATTAAAACAGACCCAGAGGCTTCCGGAAGCCCGGTCGATAAGCGAGGCCGAAATCGCGGCTGAAATCGCCGCTTACCGGGCTGAACCGTGAGGCTTCTCATTGACACCAACGTCCTTGTCTCCGGCATACTTAAGGATAAGGATCCCGAACGTGTGCTTCTGTTCGCAATGGACAATCCCGAGGTGGAGTGGATAGTCTCTCCGGACATCTTGACCGAGTACAAAGAGGTGCTCGGCCGTAGCAAATTCAGGCTGCCGGCTGCTATTCTCCAAAGCTGGTTCGAGTTCCTTGACAGATCGACTTCCATTATCAACCCCGATTTTTCGGTCGATTTTCCCCGCGATCAGAAAGACGCCAAATTCCTTGTCTGCTCCATGGCCTCGAATGCCGACTATTTCATCACCGGCGACCACGACCTTAACGATGCCCGAAAGCTGCTGAAGACAGCGATCATCCCTGTTTCGATGTTTATCAAGCTGGTCGTTGAGCCGCTGGGCTGATAACCAGCTTGATATGAGCACCATGCTCCTTTCCATTCCCACCTGTTAGCTTATTTGGCACGCCATCGCCATCATCGTAGGTTGGGGTTGAGCGTATTTTGCGAAATCCAACAATTGCGGCCAGGACCAGGTCACGATGGCAT
>CAZDYX010000047.1:5733-14351 GCA_964509775.1 uncultured Desulfobulbia bacterium
TCGCATGGCCACATCCACAAGAGACGAAACCGGAGCCACGCGCAAACCCCACATATCCCATGCCTCAACCCCCGCATCAGGTTCCCGACCGTCACCATAATGTTGGGTTTCATTAACATTCAACCCAACCTACGTGGCTACCTGGCTGAATGTTATATTTCATCCCCATCGACCCAGTAATCCGGTCTTCGATGTTGATGGGCTACGGCTACTATGACTATATGATCTTCTTCAATGGAATATAGCAACTTGTATGGAAATTTATGTAGTAAGCATTTTCTTATGTCTTCACGATCAATCGACCACGCCTCAGGATATTCGGCAATCCTAAGCGCCGCCTTTCTGACTTCTTCCTTGAATCTTCTGCCGAGGCCTGGGTGATGGAGCTCGTAGTAGCGGACCGCATCATCCAACTCTTGCTGAGCCAGGCGTGAGAAGATGATTTTCATTGCTCTTCCTTGAAGATATCTTCCATAGGAATACCAGTTACTTTTCCTTCTCTATATGCCTTAAGCCTTTTTCCCGCCTCTTCAGACCATATGGCATCGAGCGTTAAATCCGGTTCATCAAGGCTTTTCAGTAAGCCCTCAACGACCAAGAATCTTTCCTCTGGTTTCAGCCGCAATGCCTGTTCAAGGACATCTTTACTATCCATTAATTCACCTCGCTTAGTCGTAGGTTGGGTTGAGTGTATTTTGCGAAACCCAACAATTGCGGCCAGAGCCAGGGTCACGATGGCATTCGCATGGCCACATCCACAAGAGACGAAACCGGAGCCACGCGCAAACCCCACATAACCCACGCCTCCACCCCCGTATCATGTTCCCGGCCGTCACCATTGATGTTGGGTTTCATTGCATTCAACCCAACCTGGCCCGGCTGAACGATTACGGTTATTTCAACGGGATGGCCGGGAGTCGCTTGAGAGTTTTGTTTACCGGATCGACCATGATCCCGACCGACTCCAGGGCGGTCACCCCCAGAAGCGGCTCGGAACCGGGGGCGCCAAAAACGATACGACCGGCCGTGACCTCACCCATGAACTCAATCCGCACCAGACCATAGGAATACTCCCTGAGGATTCCATCGGCCAACTCATAGGTCATTTTCCCCTCCCTGGCCACCCCGATCTTCTCCAGTTCATCCGCCGGGGCCAGGGAATCAGTCGCGCCGGTATCAACCAGAAAAATCGTCTCAAAAACGCCTTTCGGTGTTTGCAGACTGGTAAGTTTCGTGGTCACCTTGGGGAGTCCCATACAGTTTTCTCCTTATAAACCTTGGATTATCGACTATAGAAAAAGCCGCTCCGCATTACGTGAGCGCGCTGATAGCTCAATGTCATTTTAATTACCGTGGGCTTTGCCCACCAAGATCATCGTCAACGTAGTTTCCCATTTCCAGAGTTTACCATAAGTCTTGATTTGGTTATTTAAGGTGTCGTTGGTTCCCATCGTTGTCAATGGGCAAAGCCCACCCTCCTCACTACCGGCCGCAATGGAATACGGCTTTGCATCGCGCCCGCCGGTATTGCATCGGCCACCATCCCCCTCTCCCGCCATTTCGCCCCGAACCACCGAGATCATCGTAGAATCCGTAGCGCGTAGGTTGGGTTGAGCGTATTTTGCGAAACCCAACAATTGCGGCCAGGACCAGGGTCAAGATGGCATTCGCATGGCCACATCCACAGAAGGCAAGACCAAAGCCACGCAAACCCCACACAACCCATGCCTCCACCCCCGTATCAGGTTCCCGACCGTCACCATAATGTTGGGTTTCATTATCATTCAACCCAACCTACGCAGCTACGCGGCTACGCGACTTCTATGGTAGATGACATCAATGCCTTTGTTTCTTGTGAACCTGTTTATTATTCCCACCATTGACATTCCTTTCCCCTTCTTTTATTCTCAAAGAAATGGAGGTGTTATCCAATGGTTTCAACTATTCATGCTATATATGAAAACGGAGTCTTTAAACCCCTGGAAAGAGTTAACTGTCGGGAACATGCGAAGGTCATAGTTACCATTCCTTTGTCCGAAGAACATGTCTCTCCACCCAAGCATGGATTTCTCGAAGCTATTATTGATATTGCAGAAAACTGCACTGACTCTGACCTTGCAACCCAACATGACAAGTATCTTTATGGAGAATTGACGGGATGAAGGTTTTTGTCGATACCGGTGCATTTTGTGCCTTGTCTGTCCCTAAAGATCGGTATAATGGTTCTGCGAAGTCGATCCACAAACTGCTCAAAAAACGTCGAGCCCTTCTTTTTACTTCTGATTATGTCCTCGATGAAGTATATACACTCCTGAAAATTAGGGGCAGCCATCAAACGGCCGTAGCCTTCCTCGATAAAATCGGAGACGCTAACATCAACGTGCTCAGGGTTTCCGAACCCGTGGAAATGATAGCAAAGGCAATTTTTCGGCGTTTTGAGGACCCCAAACTTTCCTTTACGGACTGCACGAGTTTTGCTCTGATCACCATGAACAAGATTGGAGCCGTGTTCTCCTTTGACAACCATTTCAGGTACCATCCATATCCCCACTCGGTCGAATTTCTTGCCCAAGATCTGCCCTGACATGGTCTTTGATTTTCTTTGGTTCGACCATTCCTCTCCCCTTTTCTTACGATAATCTTGAAGCCGTGTTTCGCGGTGCCGGCGGTTATCATGGGTGCGTAGAAACCTCCCACCACATTTTTATCCCGCAAGAGGAACATACTCCTCGTGGTGTTGGGTTTCATTGTCATTCAACCCAACCTACGGGGCTCCTTTAATGTAGGCCGTAGGTTGGGTTGAGCGTATTTTGCGAAACCCAACAATTCCAGCCATGGCCAAGTCACGTTGGCATTCGCATGGCCTCATTCATAGGAGGCAAAACCGGTGCCACGCAAAACCCAAGATAACCCACGCCTCCGCCCCCACATCATGTTCCCGACCGTCACCATTGATGTTGGGTTTCATTGCATTCAACCCAACCTACCCGGCTCCCACAGACTTCATCAAACCGCTTGTTGCATTGCGGTAGTTATTCGTAAGGTAGGTACCCACCATTGTTGGTGGGCGGAACCCACCCCACACCGCTCTCCCGCACGTAGATGAAAGCCTCCTTCAACAAAGCAACGTTCGCGGGTTCCGTAAGCATATTTCTCCGCCCGTGCGTTACCACCGTGAAAAAATAGCTCCCACCCTTGCATCGCGCCCGCCGGTATTGCATCGGCCACCATCCCCCCACACCCGCCATTTCACCCCAGACCATCGAGCCCATCGTAGCGCGTAGGTTGGGTTGAGCGCATTTTGCGAAACCCAACAATTTCAGCCAGGGCCAATGTCCACGATGGCATTCGCATGGCCACATCCATAGGAGGCAATACCGGAGCCCCGCAAACCCCACACAACCCACGCCCCCACCATCGCATTATGTTCCGGCCGTCAACATTGATGTTGGGTTTCATTACATTCAACCCAACCTACCAGCTTAAGGGTTATCGCAAAGGCCCGGAAAAATGAGATATGGAATCGGCAACAGATTACTATCACAAAAAACTCCTTCTGGCTCATCTGGAATACCCTTGCACGTCATGAACCCACCTGTAATCCATATTATAGGTCTCTGCTGAATAAACCCACAAGTATTCATTAAGCTCCAATAGCACCTAGCCTCTTGACGACTGTTTACATCTACATCTGTTAACTGCCAGTAGCAATAACACCCTTTAGGGGCAAGGCCGTTAGGGTCATATAAATTTATAGGGTTATTTTGGACGTAACGGTACAAATTAATTCCCCCTTTCAACCCAATGGGATCAATATTCAGGAACCGCCCCGTGGTCGGATCATAAGCCCTATGAAAATTGTCGTGCAAATCCAACTCCTCATCATAATACTGCCCTGGAAAACGTAACTTATTTTCCACTGTATTAATCTCGATCTCTGCTCCCCCAAAAGCCTCATATCTCGCCGCCCAAACAACTCCACCGCTTATATCCACAACCTCTTGGGGCGTTCCCAAATGATCATTTAGGTACCAATAATATTTGCCATTCTCTTTCATAAACAACACATCGGTAGTCCACGTCGAATCCGGCACAAATCCATACGTCCTTACCGCGTTACCATTGGAACCAAACTCGCCAACCAAACCTTCATCAGAATAAAAGAAATACGTTATTTCTCCGCCGACATTTTTCCATAGCCTGCGGCCTGATGGATCATAATAATACCTGGCAATATCTGTTCCGAACTTATCTTCCACCCTGCTCAGCCGATCCTGCGTATCGTAGATATATTTTTTGATATCACCATCCTTAGTTTTTTTGATGGTGCTACCATTTTCATCATATTCAAATGCAACCCCATCATACTCAAGCAATTCATTGTTTTCGTTATAACTCCATATCCCTTCTATGTCCGCTGCCGTCAGCCGATTTCCAATCGCGTCATAGGTATACGCCTCATCCTCCAGAACAGGGTTGTCCGCACCGATCAATTGATACAGATTATCATACTCATAAATGTAGCTTCCATGTTCCGTATCCTTCCGCACAATATTGTCCATCCTGTCATGTGAGTATCCATAGTTCATCAGAATATTTTGTGCCGGATCCTTTGCAACAATGGATTTAATCCTCATCAATGGGTCGTAGACATACTCCCTTTTTATGCCGCCCGGAAGGGTGACACTATCAGGTCTATTCCAGGTATAGGAGTTATAGGTAACGTAGCCTTGGCCTGGAATCGACATATTGGCGAGTTGGTTGTTGTTGTCATACGCATACTCGTAAGAGCTTCCATCCGGTCCGGTAAAACTCTTTTTCCTGCCGTTCTTGTAATAGGTATAGGAAAAAGCCAGCTCAAAAGGACCATAATCGACGGATTCTGAAAGCTTTCGATACACCTCATCATGTACATACGTTGCCGAGGTTGTCCTGTCATCGTAGCCCTTGAGGTTTCCCACCTTGTCGTAAGTGAAGGAAACTGTCTTCGTTGGATTTCCATGGTCATTGGCGGAAAAATAGCGGATCGCCACCTGCCTGCCTGCCGCGTCAAACTCATATTCGATCTTCTGGCCTTTCGCGTCGTATTTGCGGATGAGCTGACCGATCGCGTCGTACTCATAGCGGGTCTCCTCACCCATGGGCCGGATTTCCTTGACCGGTCGATTAGTTCGATCATACGCGAAACGCGTCACATTGCCCTTGGCATCAGTGAGGGCGATCAAGTTGTCGCGGTCATCATAGGCGTAGGACGTCTCATTCCCCAACGCATCCTTCACCTTGACCTTGCGGTTCAGGGAATCATACTCGAAGCGGGTGGCTCGTCCTTCCTTGTCAGTGGTCGCCACAGGATTGCCAACGGCATCGTATTGGAACTGCATTGAATAGCTCTCGTCAGCGCTCAAGACATCCTTTTCTTCTAATTTTCTTCCCCGGTTGTCGTAGACGTATTCCTTTGCAAAGGTCGGGTAAATAACCTTCGTCGGCTGGCCAGCCCCTCCACCGCTCGGACAGGTAGAACATCCAGAGCCGCTGCCCTCTTCGTACTCATAAACTGTCGCATTCCCGTTGCCGTCAACGGTCTTTTGCAGGCGGCCATGCGCATCGTATTCATTACGTACTTCCTTTCCTTCCGGATCGATCTGTCTCGTCAATTTTCCTGCGGTGTTGTATTCATACAGCGTAGAGTTGCCCAAGGCATCCGTATTGCGGACCATATTGTTGTTGTGATCATAGGCAAATGTTTTCTCGTGGCCCTCGGCATCTACTTCCCTGACCGGATTGCCCACGCCGTCGTATTCCCTGGACATTACGTTGCCAAGCGGGTCAGTGGTCTTGACCAGCCTGCCTACAGCATCATATTCGTTCGCTAAGATATTTCCCATGGTATCCGTTCTGGTCAGGATATTACCCATGAGGTCATGGGTGAAGAGGGTGGTATGTCCTTCCGGGTCTGTTGTCGAGGCCAGGTTCCCGTGTTGGTCATAGGTCATGGTGGTAAGGGCCTCGGCGGTGTTTCCGTCACCCAACCCCTTGATGGTGAGCTGATTGCCATAAGAATCGTACGTATACTCAGTGATCCGCTCGCTTGCCGTGCCCTTTGCCTCGATCAGCCGGACCAGGTTCCCGACGCTGTCGTATTTGTATTCCGTGACCATGCCTTTTTCATTGGTCTCCTTGGTCATCTTAAAGTAGGTCGTCTCATATTCGCGGGTTGTGAAAGAACCATCCGGATAGGTTTCTTTGATGAGATTTCCCCACTCGTCATGCTCCCTGGTGGTAAGGTTACCGTTGGCATCCGCTACAAGTTCGGTCTGTTGGGAAATGATGGCCTTGTATTCCGTCTCCCCGTTGATATCCGTTTTTATCTTATTGCCATAGCGATCAAACCACATCTCCTTGATCATTCCGTTGTCGAAAGTAACCGCTGTATAGTATTCGGCTTTGCCGGGGTCATATAAATACTCGAATGCCACCCAATATCCATCGTCCGCCGATACCCGGGTCACGTAGCCATAACTGTTATAGGCAATGTAGACCGCCCTTCCTTCCGCGTCCTGCTTCATGACGAGCCGGCCTTCGGAATCGTACTGGTACCTGGTTTTATTTCCAAGGGGGTCAACCACTTCCGAAATCTTGCCGCCATCATAGGTATACGTCACCGTCCTCCCCTCAGCATCCCGCACTGCGTAAAGCAGGCCGTCGCTGTTGTATTCGTACCATAACACCTGGTTGCCGAAATGGTCAGCAATGCCGATTAGCTTGGGATTATCACCTTCTTCATAGAGGAAAGTCGTCTTGCCGCTGTCTTGATTGCCAGAGGAAAGCAGTCGGCCGGATAGGTCGTATTCCCGCCAGTTGTCGGATCGGTCCTCCCAACGAAACCCATTTTCTTTCCGATAAATATTCAATTGCGAGATAAAACGAGGATCGTTTTTAAATGAGTAAACAGTACCATCTTCATCAGATTTCTCATAACGGATGTCGTCCTTCACAATATAATCTGGTGTTCCATCCCAGCCTATTTGTATTTCGAGATAGTCGGTGTGCTTGAAGTGCCAGTCGTTATTGTAAAAGGAACGTCTAACCTCGATCGGTTTGCCTTGGACCTTTACGAACAAATCAACAGCTCGGTCCAGATACTCCCCTCTCCGTAATTCAACGAGGCTTTTGCTCGTTATACTCCCCTCTTCATTACAACAAATATCATCAGGGGGGCACTTCTTTTTTGGCTTACATACCGCCCCTTGGATCGGCGTTGATGGCGATGTTGAGGGCCCGCCCCCGCCGCCTCCGGCAGGCGGCGGCACAACTATGACCACGCCGCCGCCAGGAGTAGGTGGCTGGGGAGTACCCGGACTCCCGCTGCTCGTGCAATAGGTTTTGGTATAACAATGATATGATGGGGGTCCCTGCACCCACTGGCCGTTCACACACACAAATCCATAGTTCACCCACCCGCACGTCTGATAAGTCGAGCACCCCCCGCCAGTTCCATCCTCTTCGAACGGTGCCCGCAAACAGACCACCCGGTACGGCACGGTGATTCGCTCCTGGGCCTCGAGGTGATCGGGCAGGCCGGAGAGGACCTCGTACCGATAATATTGATCCTCCGGCGGCATGGTAAGCGAAAGGGCATCGGCCCGGATGAGGCCGTAGTTCGTTAGGGTGAACTCGCCGTAAAAGACGTCTCCGGCCTCCATTTCCGGCAGGCTGACCGAGGCGGGCTCGACCACCACCACGGCGGCCGGGACATCGGTCTCATAGGTGATGCTGAGCACGAGCTCGTACTGATCCTGGATGGTGGTCTCCTTCACCTCCCACTCCACGGTGACCAGGGTGTTCATCAAGAAGACCGTTTCACTCGCCACGATCCCGGCCTTGATCCAGAGACTGCCGACATATTCCTCGTGGTTAGCCGCCGTGACCTTGACCTTGTACTTGCCGGTTGGAAAATCGACAAAGAGCGCCTCGCCGTAACCGTCGGTCGTAAGGGTCCGGGTGATGGTGGTCACCGTCTCGTTCTGGATCATGATCGTAGCGCCCCCGAGCCCCTGAATGAGATGGCCCTGGCTGTCGAAGGTGCCGGTATAGATGTCCTCCACCTTGAAGAGCGCCCCGCCGATGCCGGACTGGGTCACGGTGACATAGAGACCGATATCCGTGGTCTGATAATTCGCGCTCGTAACCCGGAGATAAAAGGTATGCACCCCTTCGGCTACTGCGGAAGAGGGGCTGAACATTATGCTTACCTCGCGTTTTTCGCCCACTGGCAGATCGCCCTGGCTGGCGGCCACGAGGAGGCTCGCCCAGCCTGGCGCCGGCGAGCCGTCCGTGTTAATAAGGGCGAGCCGAATATCCGTAAGCTCGGCCAGGCCCTTGTTTTCGAGAGTTATGGTCTCGGTGACCGCGGAATCAAAAACCACCCCGGTCTCCACATGGCTCGGCGTGAAATAGAGCGCGGGTTGGGCCGCGGTAAAAACGGCGTTGACCTGCACCTTGCCCCATACCGCCTCGTCGCTCTTCACAATAAAGGTCAGGGAGGCATTCCCGGCCGCGGTATTGTCGGCCCAAATGGTTGCGGTAAGTCGAACATCTTTGATGCCATACGTTGGGTT
>CAZDYX010000048.1:0-12413 GCA_964509775.1 uncultured Desulfobulbia bacterium
TCCGCCAACGCGACAAGGTTGATAAGTGTTTGATATTACAAGTCGGCAATTTGAGCTTTTCGACTTTTTTATGAGGCCGACAAAATGGCTTGCATACTATTCAAAAGTGCCGGTCAAAGTCAAGGAAGAATCATCCGGAATAAAGCAGTCAGCGATCATTCATTAAAGCCATTGTTCTCTGCTTATGATCCTGATAAAGTAGCTCGCCAATGAAGAGTCCATCCCATGATACCGGCACCATCACCCGATCGGCCGGCATAGTGAGCATAGCGGTGTTTTTGAGCCGGATACTTGGGCTTATCCGCGAGCAGGTCTTTGCCGGTCTATTTGGAGCTGGTTTTGCCTACGATGCCTTTGTGGTGGGATTCCGGATTCCCAATCTCTTGCGAGATCTTTTTGCCGAGGGGGCCTTAAGTTCCGCCCTTGTCACGGTTTTTTCCGAATACGATCACAATCGGGGTAAAATTGCCACCTGGAGGCTGGCCAATAACATCCTCACGTTCTCGGGAATATTTACAGGCCTCATTATCCTGGCCGGGATTTTTTTCTCCCAATCCCTCGTCTTAAGCCTTGCCCCGGATTTTGCCGGAGTTGCCGGCAAGGTCGCCCTGACCCAGAAATTAACCATCATCATGTTTCCCTTTCTTACCTTCATCTCCCTAGCAGCAGTGGTCATGGGAATACTGAACAGCAAGGGCCACTTTTTTATTCCCTCCCTGGCCTCAAGCTTTTTTAATCTGGGCTCCATTGCCGGTGGTGTCCTTCTCTCTCTGGTAGTCCCTTATATTGGCCAGCCACCCATCGTCGGCATGGCCATCGGAACCTTGATCGGCGGACTGTGCCAACTTGTTATCCAGATTCCGGCTCTTTCCAAAACCGGTTTTATTCTCAAACCTTGCCTGGACCTTAAGGATAAGGGACTGCAGCGGATTCTCCGTCTCATGGTGCCGGCTATTATCGGCCTTTCCGCCACCCAGTTCAATATCTTCATTAATACCAATTTTGCCGCCTCCTGCATCGAGGGCAGTGTCTCCTGGCTGAACTATGCCTTCCGCCTGGTACAGTTTCCCATTGGTCTTTTCGGTGTTGCCATCTCCATCGCCACCCTGCCAATCGTGGCCCGCTATGCGGCAGCCCGGGATATCGACCGGCTCAAGGAAACCTACGTGAGTTCCCTTATTCTGGGCTGCTGCCTCAATATTCCAGCCACCGTAGGACTTTTCGTGCTTGCCGAACCTATCATCCGAATCATCTTTCAACACGGCGCCTTCACTGCCCATGATACCCTTATGACCGCCCAGGCCCTCTCCTTTTATAGTTTGGGGCTTTTTGCCTATTCCTCCGTGAAAATCGTGGTCCCGGTCTTTTACGCCCTTAATGATACCAAGTATCCGGTTATAGGGAGCTTTCTTGCCGTGGGGGCTAATGTGGTCATCATTTTGTTCACCATCGACCATCTCCAACACCGGTCCATAGCCCTTTCCACCTCCTGCGCCATGGCTATAAACTTTCTTTTTTTAAGTGTCGTACTCTACCGCAAGGTCTCCGGTTACGCCCTTTCCTATATCTTCCTTGCCCTGGGGAAGATTACCCTTGCCTCACTGATCATGGGGGGGTGGCTCGTCTATCTTAACGGGTCGCTAGCAGAATGGTTTTCCCCCACCCTTACCCATAATGTAATGGGACTCATCATTGCCATCGGCTCTGCTGTCATTCTCTATGGCGGTATCCTCTATATATTGCATCTTAATGAACTTACCCTGCTGATCACTAAATGTATGGCAAAGGTCCACCGTGGGCGGTAAGCCATCAACTTATCTCTTATGGAGTAATGTCCTTTTCGGACCGGACGAGGATACGGGAATAGACGATTTTTAAAAAAACAACATTGACTGAAACAGACATGTTTGGGTAAAAATAAAGTAACCTAACCTCAATCATAAGGAGCAAAAACCATGAGTAAGGCCCAGGACAGTAAAAAAGATGAAAAAAAGAAACCGACCAAAACCATGAAGGAAAAAAAGGCCGAGAAGAAGGTCAAAAAGGATGAAAAGAAGGGGCAAGGGATCCTGAAACAATGACACGACCGGCAAGAAAGGACGGTGGAGAGGGTGATCGGATAATGACATATGAGGTATCAACGTAGATACGTTGATACCTCATAGCGCCCCTCCGGGGCGCTATACTACTAACCCCGAAAATCTTCGCGGCTCGCGCAAATTTTTCCGGAACACCTTGATACAGTAAGGATTCCGGGTAGTTTTGGTTGCGGCTAGCCGCGCTGTGTATTTACCCACCATTCGAATACTTCCTGAAGATATAAAAAATGAACCGGAAACAAGTGATGAACAACAAGCGGACCCCAGTAAAATAGAAAACCCAAAAAAGTGGCCGACACGCAAGGGGAAAAAATTATCCAGCAAAGCGTCTTAATTGATTGAGGAAATACTTTCATGAAAATCGGCGAGGAAATGACCAATGACAGCTTCCTGACCACGGTTTCGACCCTGAGCGGGGAGCGGATCATTACCTGTTATCAGTGCGGCAAGTGCTCGGCGGGCTGCCCCATGGCCGAGGACATGGACCTTATGCCGAACCAGGTGATGCGCTATATTCAGTTGAATCTTAAGGGTGCCCTTTTCCAAAAAAAGGCCTTCTGGTTCTGTGTCTCCTGTGAGGCCTGCACCACCCGTTGCCCCAAGGGGATAGATGTCGCCAGGGTCATGGACACCCTGCGGATTATGGCCCTGGTGGAGGGATATAAACCGGCTGACCGCCTGGTTGCCGTTTTTAGCCGCTTATTCCTTGATCAGGTGAGGAAACACGGACGTCTAAATGAGCTGCCCCTGGCAGGACTCTTCAATATGGCAAGTTTTAGGCCCTGGAAAGATGCCTTTCTTGTCCCGGCCCTGTACAAAAAAGGTAAGCTCTCCCTGAAGATTCAGAAGGTGGAGAACATCAACGCCATTGAAAAGATATTTGCCCAGGCAAGAAAGTTCGGCCAAGGGCCAGGTTCCCCAAAGGGTCACGGTCATGACTGAAAAGATCGCCTACTTTCCCGGCTGTTCACTCCATTCCTCGGCAAAGGAATATGATCTTTCCTGTAGGCTGGTCCTTTCTCGTTGCGGCTTTGCCCTACAGGAAATCGAGGACTGGAACTGCTGCGGCGCCTCCCCTGCTCATGGGGTCAGTGAGGAACTGGCGCTCGCCCTGCCCCTGCGAAACATGATTATTGCCGAAGACCGTCAATATGAGGGGATATTTACGCCGTGCGCCGCCTGTTACAGCAGGCTTCGCTTTGCCGACCACGAGACGAGAAAAAATCCGAAGATGCGGGAAAGAATGGCCGAACTGGTGGGCAAGGCCTATAATAATTCCCTGGGTATTTATCATATCCTCGATGTCCTTAACGGAAATATCGGGCTGGAAAGGATCAGATCTCTGATAACAAGACCGCTCGTTGGCCTGAAGATGGCCTGCTATTACGGCTGTCTCCTGGTTCGGCCCCCGGGAATCGCCGGGGTGGATCCGAGGGTGGAGGACCCGGAAGTCATGGATGAGCTTTGTGTTGCCATGGGCGCGGAACCGGTCATTTGGCCGCATAAGACCGAGTGCTGCGGCGCCTCCCAGACCCTTCCCCATACCGATTCGGTCTTACGGCTCTGCCTGCGGCTGTTAAAATCCGCCAAGGCGGCCGGCGCCGATTGCCTGGTGGCCGCATGCCCGCTTTGTCACGCCAATCTTGATATGCGGCAGGCCGAGGTGGAGAAAAAATACCGGGAACCCCTGCAACTTCCAATAGTATACATCACCCAATTGTTAGGATTGGCCATGGGCATGACCCCTGAAATGATGGGGATGGACAGGCACCTGGTGAGCACATCGACGTTCACCGCCAAGCTGGTAACTACTCAGGTGGATAGTCTGTAGGTGTTTAGGTGAATAGGTAAAGAAGAAAAATTCAAAATTACGCTAAGTTCAGAGCATTTGAACTTGCTGATGAGATCCTATTCGTGTCTGATACGTTCGTTGCTCTGCCCCTAACAGACTACAGACTAAACAACCTGAGTAATTACCCAAGCTGGAGCATAAGTGATGGCACAGACGAAAAAAAAACGGGTGGGCGCCTTTATTTGCCATTGCGGGATCAATATCGGCAGCACCGTGGATGTGAAAAGGGTGGCGGAGGAGCTGGCCAAGCGGGATGATGTCATTGTGGCGGCCGACTATGTCTATATGTGCTCTGATCCCGGCCAGGAGCTCATTCGTGAATCCGTTACCAAGGAACTCCTCGATGCCGTGGTGGTGGGATGTTGTACCCCGAATCTCCATCTCAACACCTTCAGAAAGGCCGCAGGTGCAAAGAATATCAATCCGTATCAGGTTGAAATCGCCAATATCCGGGAACAATGCAGTTGGGTGCATGCCAACGATATAGAAAAGGCCACCCGGAAGGCCATTGAAATAGTCGGCTCCCTGGTGGACAAGGTGCAAGGTAACCGCTCCCTGGTTGCGCCCAAGGTCGGCATCATTCGGAAGGCCCTGGTGATCGGTGCCGGCATCGCCGGGATTCAGGCCGCCCTGGATATTGCCAATGCCGGGTACCAGGTCATACTGGTGGACCGGCTGCCGAACATCGGCGGCCACATGGCCCAACTTTCCGAGACCTTCCCCACCCTGGACTGCTCCCAGTGCATCCTTACCCCGCGAACCGTGGAATGCTCCCAGCACCCCAATATCCGGATCAGAACCTATACCGAGGTTCAAGAAATCAGCGGGTATGTGGGAAACTTCAAGGTAAAACTCCAGAAAAAATCCCCCTATGTGGATTGGACCAAATGTGTGGGGTGCGGGGTCTGCACCCAGAAATGCCCTACCAAGGTGGTTTCGGAATTTAATCGGAAACTGACCGAGCGCCGGGCGATCTACATCCCCTTTCCCCAGGCGATCCCCAACCGGGCGACCATTGACGCCAAGAACTGCCGTCAGCTCGGTAAGGGCAAAAAATGCGGGGTCTGCGCCAAGGTCTGTCCAGCCGAGGCCATCAACTATGATATGGCCGATGAAATAATCGAGGAAGAGGTGGGCGCGGTCGTGGTGGCCACGGGCTATGACCTCATGGAAAAAGAGCGCTTCGCCGAATACGGAGCAGGCCGGATTCCTGATGTGGTCGAGGCCCTGGAGTTTGAACGGATACTTTCGGCCTCCGGGCCGTCCGGCGGCAAGGTCCTGCGGCCTTCCGATCAAAAGGAACCGGAGACCGTGGTCTTCATCCAATGTGTGGGGTCCCGGGACCCGGAACACGGGGTTAGCTATTGCTCCCGGATGTGTTGCATGTACACGGCCAAGCAGGCCATGCTCTATAAGCACCGGGTGCACCACGGCAAGGCCTATGTCTTCTATATCGATATCCGGGCCGCCGGCAAGGATTATGAAGAGTTCGTCCAGCGGGCCCAGAAAGAAGGGGTGGTGTATATTCGCGGCCGGGTGGCCCGGGTGTTTGCGGAAGGCGGTAAGGTCAAGGTCTGGGGGGTGGATACCCTGGCCGGCCAAAAGGTGGAGATCGAGGCGGACATGGTGGTTCTGGCCACGGCGGCGGTTCCGAGCAGCGGGGCCAAGGATCTGGCCCGAATCCTGCACCTGTCCACCAATGAATATGGTTTCTTCAGTGAGGCCCACCCCAAGTTACGGCCGGTGGAAAGCCTGAATGCGGGTTTTTATCTTGCCGGCGCCTGCCAGTCGCCGCGGGATATCCCAGATACCGTGGCCCAGGCGAGCGGGGCCGCAAGCAAGGTGCTGGGCCTCTTTTCCAAAGAGACCCTGGAAACCGATCCGGTCATCGCCTGTGTGGACGAGGAAATCTGCGCAGGCTGCGGAATCTGTGTGGCGGTATGTCCCTATGGTGCCCGGCAGATGGACGTAAAGCGGCGCAAATCGATCGTTATCGCCTCCTTGTGCCAGGGATGCGGGGCCTGTGCCACTGCCTGCCCCAATCATGCCACCCAGCATGAAAACTTCCGGACCGACCAGATCCTATCGATGATCGATGACCTGGCCCTGGTATAGTTAGAACTCATCCAAAAATAACCTAGAGCAAAAATATTTGTTACTATTACCTTCTGGGGCGAGTGGTAGATGACAGACGGTGATGACGAGACCGGATTCATCGGCAAGTCGCTGAAGCTCATTTTCCCAGAGTCGAGGCCGGTACCCGTTGCTGCCGCCGGCATCCGTCGTGATGAGCAATTCCGTAACGTTCGGACAGACTTCTCGACCCATCTGTTTCCACCATGACCCAATTGAGTTTACCGCGAACTGGGCTGTGTCATGATTTATGCCTACACACCCACCCTTGATTCTTCCCAATTATGTATATTCATCCAGATAGTAATCTGGATGAATAGGACGGAGAATCACTTTCCCAGGCAGAATCGGCTGAATATCTGCTGGAGGATATCTTCGGGTGTGGTCTCGCCCACGATGTCCCCGAGATGATCAAGGGCGGTCTGAAGATCGATGGCCAGAAGATCAGGGGTAAGCCCAACGAGGAGCCCGGCACGTACTGCCCGGATCGCGGCCAGGGCATTGGTCAAGGCAACCTGGTGGCGAAAATTGGGGGCAATGGAGGAGGGTGGTTCAAAGGCCTTTCCGCGGCCGACGGCTAGCTCGAAGATGGCCTCTTCCAGGGCCGTGATGCCCTGGTTCTCCTTGACTGATATGCACACGAAAGGCCGGTTGGGAAAAAGGCGGGCATAATGACCCGGTTCGACCCGGTCAACGAGGTCCATTTTATTGATCACGAGCAAGACCGGCTTTTCACCCATCATCGCCATGATTTCCTGGTCCTCAAGGGTAAGGGGCGCGGAAACGTCAAGCACCAGCAGAACGGCATCGGCCTCAAGAAGCCGTTCCCGCGCCTTCCTTATCCCTATTTCCTCTATTGCCTCACTGGGCTCGCGGATGCCGGCCGTATCAATGAGGCGTACCGGTACGCCCTTTATAGTAAAATATTCTTCTATGGTGTCGCGCGTTGTGCCCGGAACCGGGGTCACGATGGCGCGTTCCTCCCGCAGCAAGGTGTTCAAGAGGCTTGACTTTCCCACGTTGGGCCGGCCCAGGATCACCAGGCTTATGCCTTCCCGAAAAATCTTTCCCTGCTCACAGGCAACAATCAGCTCGGAAACGGGTTTCTCCACCTCCTGCCGAAGCCGATCCGCAAGCGCCGAAACAGCAAGGATCTCCTGCTCGTCGTCCGGGAAATCAATGGCCACCTCAAAGATGGCGCGTACCTCGACCAGGGTCTGACGCAGGGCCTCCATCCGTTGAAAAAGCTCACCCTGGAGCTGGGGGATGGCCATGCGCAGGCCGGTGCTGGTCTTGGCTCCGATAACGTCAAGCACGGCCTCGGCCTGGGTAAGGTCAATGCGGCCGTTTAGAAAGGCGCGCTTGGTGAACTCGCCGGGATCGGCAAGACGTACACCAAGGGTAAGAATAAGATGAAGGATGTCCTGGAGCAGGACATAGCTGCCGTGGCAATGGAGCTCCACCACGTCCTCGCGGGTATAGGTGGCGGGTGCGGCCATAAAGACCGCCAGCACCTCGTCGAGCTCGGTATTGCCTTTAGTAGGATCAACGATCCAACCATAGTAGAGTCTGTGGCTTTCGAAATCGCCCGTTGCGCGGCGAGGTCGAAAAAGATACCGTAGGATCTCTTTGGCCTTAATACCGCTGATGCGAATGATACCGATTCCACCCCTTCCGGGTGGGGTGGCGATAGCGGCTATTGTGGCCTCCATCTCCTCAGGTTTGCCCATGGCAGGTTTATGTCTTTACCGTGAAAATAGAATTCAGGAGTCAGAATTCAGGAGTCAGAATTCGCCCTAAACATGCCCATCTTGTCTTTACTTCTGTATTCTGGCTCCTGACTCCTGAATTCTGGATCTGTGGGTGATCTCTGATTATGAACGTTAACATGATTCACCAAAGAGAACACCGAGATTGGGGAAAAATCACTTTGGAACCAAAACTTCGTAACTACCCAGGTTGGTTAGGTCGTTAGACTGTAGTCTGTTAGGCAGGAAATGGATCGGAGGATGGGCACGGTACGTCTCACATCTCGTCTTTCTCTATTGCTAACAGACTAAACCCCTTCAGACTATCGAACCTGAGTAGTTACAAGACTTCATTCCTTCACCTGATCCTCCGTCTTGGCGCGTTTAGGGCCCTGCCGTTTTGAAGGGGCGGACTTTCTACCCCGGGTGGGTCGGTAGAGCACTATTTTTTTTAGCACACCGTCGCCGACGGATTTGGTGCGGACCTTCTCTTCATTCTGCAAGGCAATATATATTATGCGGCGCTCCGCCGGATTTAAGGGAGGAAGGGTCCGGGTTTTTCCGGAGTCCTTTACCTCCTGTGCCAGACGCAGGGCCATAGCCGCCAATTCCTGCCGCCGGCTTGATTTGTAGTTTCCGACTTCAATGGAAAGCCCGATCTTTTCACTGTATTTCGAGCTTACGATCTTGCGTAACAGGTATTGAACGGCATCAAGGGTCTGGCCCTCAGGACCGATGAGGAACTCTTCATCGCTGGTGGCTATTTTGATCTCCACCGCCCCCTGGGCCAGCCCGATATCAATATCCGCCTCACACCCAAGATGACCGAGCAATCCGGACAGAACCTGCCGAATAGTATCGACAAGTTCATCCCAGTCAACGGATGAGGAGAAGGGGACCTGTTGTTCGGGCACTACCTCATCCATCAGCCCTTGGGGACCTTCCGTCTCATCCAGGGCCATTTCTCCGGCAGGCTCGACAAGACGAGCAGACGCAATGGAGACATTTTCCGGGGCCGACTCTTTTGTCGGGGAAGGGATATTTTTAAGGGCGATACTGATCCGGGCCTTTTTCCGGCATAATCCGAAAATGCCCGAGGATCCGGGGGAGAGCACAGTGATATCCAGATCATCCTGGAAGACATTCAACTGGGCGCAGGCTTTTTGGATCGCCTCCGCCACATCGGTTCCGGAAAATTCCTTCTGTGACGACATATTTTCATTACCCCCAAAGGTAACTACTCAGGTTGTTTAGACTATTAGACTGTTAGGTATTCAGGCTAAAGTCTGTTAGCAAAAAACGATCGGAAATAAGGGTGCAAAGCGTGCCTCATCTGGTATTTTTCAGTTGCTAATAGACTATCCACCTACAGACTATCCACCTGAGTAGTTACCCCCAAAGAGTAATTGCAGTAAATCAGGTGGCAGTTTGGCGGTTGACAAGCCATTGTTGGCCAATGGCAAGAAGGTTATTCACAAACCAGTAGAGAACAAGACCTGAGGCAAAATTAACAAACATAAAGGTAAATATGATCGGCATAAAAAGCATGATCTTGGCCTGCGTAGGATCGGCAGTTGTTGGGGTCATTTTTTGCTGCACGAACATACTGGCCCCCATGAGCAGGGTAAGAACCGGAACCCCGCCCAGATAGGGAATGGAAAAACCGATAGAAAGCCGGTCCGGGGCGGAAAGATCTTGAATCCACAGGAAAAAAGGCGCATGGCGTAACTCGATGGCCAGCAAGAGCACCTTGTAAAGGGCGAAAAAGACGGGAATCTGTACCACCATCGGCAGACAACCACCTACGGGATTAACCTTATAGGTCTTGTAGAGACCAATCAATTCCCGGTTCAGACGTTCCTGATCATCCTTGTATTTCTCCCGGAGTTTTGCGATCTTGGGCTGCAGTTTTTGCATGTTCTGCATGGACTTGATGCCCTTTTGGGATATGGGCCAAAAGAGAAGTTTGATAATGATGGTGACGAGGATAATGGCGATGCCGTAATTGTGGGTGAGCCCGTAAAAGAATTTCAAAAGACTAAGCATCGGCCTTGCCAGGACGTCAAACCACCCGAAATCAACAATCCGCTCCAGATTGGCCCCCACCTGTTTTAAGGAGTCCAGACTCTTCGGCCCGAAATAGACAATATATTCATATTGCTTATGGTCGTTGGCCGGAATGGTGTCGGCAGCGCTGGTCAGCAGGATGGACACCTTGTCCTTATCAGCCAGCGACAGGCGAGCGGACTGTCCTTCTTTTTTCTCGGGGATTACCCCACACATAAAATAATTTTCCCCATAGGCAACCCATGACAGGTCGCCGGTCACCTCCTTGGGTCCTTTCGCGAGATCGTCAGGTTTTGTCTCCTCCAGGACCCCATTACGGAAAACAACAGGCCCGGTAAAGGAATAGGAATCACTTCCCGGGGTGAAGGGCCTGTTCGTAAGCCGCATAAAGGGTGCCCCCTGAATGGGCATGTCCGTCTTGTTCATGACATCAACAAGCAGCTTCATTTGGTAGCCATTGTTATCGACGAAAAAGGTCCGGGT
The DNA here is from genome assembly GCA_964509775.1 of uncultured Desulfobulbia bacterium. Classification (GTDB taxonomy): domain Bacteria; phylum Desulfobacterota; class Desulfobulbia; order Desulfobulbales; family CAZDYX01; genus CAZDYX01. Next base: position 10,383 of record CAZDYX010000048.1, read on the forward strand.
AATGTCGAGACCCGAGGGCAGAAGGGTATGAAAGGATACGCGGCCCTGCCCTTCCGTGTCGAATAGTCGCACCTTCTCCTGATCCGAAAAAAACCGGGGAACTCCAAATTGCCCGGGCTCCACCCCCCACGAAAAAAAGAGCGGGAGGTCCTGCCACTGGGTGGTTTTTACCAGTTCCTTGTCCTCTGCGTCATTGCCTATGGCTTCTTTGTGATTCTTAAGTCGGAAACTTTTGATCCCGCCGCCGTTTTCCGTGATAACGGCGGTAAAAAGGTCTGTTTCGATGGTCACATCCTTGCCATCAAGGGGAACTGATGCCGTGATATTCTCAGCTCCCTTGGGCACGGCGGGCATGGTTTGTAACTGCTGCGGCTGCTGATTTTGGCTGGCCGGAGCAGTTACATCCTCAGCCGATGTTACCTCCTGGGGTTTGGGAGAGGTCTTCACCGGCGCCGGGGGTACAAAAAAATACTGGTAGCCTAATAGGATAAGAAGTGAAAGCGAGATCGCTATCAATGCTCGCGTATTGTCCATTTCAGTCTCCGAAAAAAGGGTATTATCAAACCATGCCGAAATAAATAACCCACAAAAAGGGGCATGGTTCAATAGGTTCAAAGTTCACGGTTCACGGTTCCAGGTTTGGAGTATGGTGGCCTGCAGGAACCTAACCTTGAACCATTGAACCGGGAACGTTGAACCATGCCCAAAAAGGCTATGTTTTCCGGCGCGAGATCACACCCCGATAGTTTGAAATTTTAAGGATAAGGCGTTACCGGTTTACCGGGTCAAAACCACCCTCATGAAATGGGTGGCAGCGCAATATCCGGCGAACCGCCAGATAAAGACCACGACCCAATCCATGACTCTGGATGGCGTCTACGGCATACTGGGAACAGGTGGGCGTAAATCGACAGGTGGGCGGCAGGATTGGCGAAATAATCAACTGATAGAGTCTGATAAAAAAGGTGATGATATTTTTTAACAATTTCTCTCCGCTAATAAAAAAAACAGACGTAACTACTAGGTTGTTTAGACTGTAGTCTGTTAGGATTGCGCAAAGAACGTATCAAGGATCCCAACACCTTGTGTGATCTCGCATGGTTATTCCCCCCTATCCACCTAAACACCTACAGACTATCAACCTGAGTAGTTACAAACAGACAACATAATCAGTGGGATTGGGCACAATAATTTCAGATTGTCCTGGCAGTTAACTACGAGCGTCCTGCTCTCCGGTTGAGCAGGTACGGACAATTCCGGATTTCTTGAGCACCCCTCTTATGAGCTGCAACACATCGTCTGGTTGTTGCGCCGCAAATCCCGGGCGAATCGCCATGATTACATCCGTTGCGTGCGGTAACAAGGTTCGATGTAATCGAAAACACTCCCTAACAATTCGTTTAATCCTGTTCCTTATTACTGCCCCCTTGATAGTTCGGTGTATACTGATGCCCAACCTGCCGCCCTTAAGGTCGTTTGGACAAAGAACAAGTTGGAAACACTCCCCACGCAATCGCCTGCCAAATTGGTATACCCGTTCATATTCCCACGGCTTTCTGATAAAACTTGATTTAGGCAAACCAAACTCTTTCAGCATTGATAGTAAATACTCAGGTTGTTTAGACTGTAGTCTGGTTAGGACTGCGCAAAGAACGAATCAAGGATCCCAACACCTTTTCTGTCTCTAAATTCCTCCCTATCCACCTAAACACCTACAGACTATCCACCTGACTAGTTACCATTGATAAAAAGCCCGCTCTTTTTCCATCCCCTTGGGCCGATCGTCATATTACACGGCCAACCGTTTTCTCCCCTTGGCCCTTCGTCGGTTGATCACCGCCCGGCCGGACTTCGTCCTCATCTTGGATAAAAAACCATGTGTACGTTTACGCTTTAAGTTTCCGGGCTGAAATGTCTGTTTCATAAAAGCTTATTCCCTTTTTTTATCAGGCTCGCAAAAAAAACGCTGCCTGTATTATTACGTTTGCGGTCGAAATTATTCGTTATTTTACAACCTCACCCCTTGTATGG
>CAZDYX010000048.1:12467-14258 GCA_964509775.1 uncultured Desulfobulbia bacterium
TAAGTCAGGTATTATAATCACACCGTCCAAACATGTCAATTGATTTCATGGCGATTAAAAAGAGGAATATTGCCAAAATTTATCAAGTACAATCAATAGGTTATAAATACCTGATCTTAATCAGGCCACATCTTTGTGGGCCGGCTCCGAATCAAGGCCAAACAGTTTTCGGGCCAGGGCCAGACGAAGCTCCTGACTTTCCTCAACCGAACTGCCATTTTTTAAAAACAAAATGGGATCATGAAGGAGCTTGTTCACTATGGAGGTGGTCAAGATCTCAATGGATTTCTTTTCCTTAGGGCTTAACGCCCCAAGATGGTTCATGGTCTTGGCCAATTCCGTGGCGCGGATGGTATCCGCCTTTTTTCTGATCGCCACGATGGTGGGGGTCATGTCCATGGTTTCCAACCACTGGACAAACTTCAGGGTCTCTTCGGCCACTATCCTTTCCGCGAGGAGGGCCTCCTCCTGGCGGCCGGACTTATTCAACTCCACGACCTGAGTTAAATCGTCAATATCATAGAGATAGATATTATCAAGGGTGTTGAGATCGGGATCTAAATCCCTGGGGACCGCAATATCGATCATGAAAAGGGGTCTGTTCATCCGCTGCCGCATGATGGGTTTCACATCCTTCTTCATGAGCACGAGTCCCGGCGCACCCGTCGAACTTATCAAGATGTCCACATACACCAACTGGCTCACCAGTTCAGAAAGACCCACGGCCCGGCCCTTGAAGCGACGGGCAAGATTCACCGCCCGCTCCAGGGTACGATTGGCGACCACCACCTCGGCAATCCCCTGGTTGATAAGATGCTCGGCGGCAAGCTCCGCCATCTCGCCCGCGCCCACCAGCAGGACCTTCTTGTTCTTGAGTTCGCCGAAGATCTTTTTGGCAAGCTCCACGGCCGCATAGCTGATCGACACCGCGTTGCTGCCGATGTTGGTCTCGGTCCGGATCCGTTTGGCGACTGAAAAGGCCTTGTTGAGCAGACGATTCATGATCACGCCGGTACATTTACGCTCCAAGGACTCACGGAAGGCCTGCTTCATCTGGCCCAGGATCTGCGGCTCGCCGACGATCATGGAATCAAGACTGGCGGCAACTCGGAAGATGTGCTGGACAGCATCCTTACCGTGATGACAATAGGTGTATTTCGCCGCCTCATCAAGGGACATATTGCTGCCGGCAAACAAGAAATCACGCACCGCCCTTTCCGTGGCCTCCTTGTTCCTGTTCACAAAAAAGGTCTCCACCCGATTGCAGGTGGACAGGAAACAAAGCTCGTCGCATCCGGGGATAGCCTTCAGTTCCCGGATAGGTGTTTCGCAGTCCCCGGCAAAGGCCAACCGCTCCCGGACCTCAACCGGGGCGGTCTTGTGATTCACCCCCAGCACCGTGATGGTATCAGCCAGCATAGGTATGCACCCCTTCCAGCAGATAGGTTACGCCCCAAAAGGTAAAAAGTACGGCTGAGAACCCGATAATAGCCATGATCGCAGCCCGCCGGCCCCGCCAACCCACGGTCAGTCGTTGATGGAGCAGGGCCGCGTACAAAAACCAGGTGATCAGGGACCAGGTCTCTTTGGGGTCCCAATGCCAGTAAGAGCCCCAGGCCTGCTCCGCCCAGATGGAGCCGGTAACTATTCCCATGGTTAGGAGGGGGAAACCAACCGTAAGGCAATGATGATTGAGGTTGTCCAGGGTATCAAGGGAAGGCAGCCGGGAATAGAACATCCCGAAGTTTTTCCTTTTGATCTCCCGTTCCTGCAGCAGATACATGATCGCAC
>CAZDYX010000049.1:0-3892 GCA_964509775.1 uncultured Desulfobulbia bacterium
AAAAAAGGGAAAGGAGCTCTCGATGAGCTCAAAAAAGAAACCGTCGTGAAGCTTGACATCAGCAAGCTGCTGTCGGATGAAAAACAACGGGCTATTGAGCAGAAGATTGCCGAAATGAAAGACAAATCACTCGGGGAAATAAAAAACGCCTTGGGCGACGACTGCTCCTATGGCGAAATCAAAATTATTCAAGCCCATCGGAAATACCTTGAGGATAACGGCCTGTTAAAACCCCTGGATTAGTTCCCTGACCCGTTTCTTATAGGCCGGGAATCTGTTGCAGAAACGGCCCATGTCGTGGTGTATGCTCGTTTTCTGGTACGACCGCGGGATTTCGAGACGCCGCCAAATACTACCGAGTGTCCAAAGGCCTGCCGGAAAAATGGTTATATCCTTTACGACCTGAGCCATGGCGCAAGACTCAAGGTTGATATCGAGGACGGCCGGTTTGTCTTTTTCTTTACCCCGGTGGGGGTGGTAATCCCGGGAAAAGCTTACCTGATCCAAAGGGCCGAAAACGGGGACAAAACTACAACCGACAAAATAAATTTGTTTCGTTTTTTGTCCAAAAACCGCTTGGATTTCGAATTTGGGCAACAGCCCGTCAAGATTAGCCTTTGCTCTGAAAAGGTGTGGGGTGTTTGGCCAAACGCCAATCTCCAGAAGGTAGCTTGTCACTGCATCAAACGAGGTGGCGGGCGGCCAGCAGGTCTTCCTCGGCCAGGTCGCGCAGGGTCGGGTCGTTCCGGTCCACAAGACCGGAGAACCAGAGGTCCTGACGCTGTTCGTCGGTCAGATCCTCGTCGCCGGGGTCCTGGGAGAGGCGGGGCGGCTTGCCCTTCTCTTCGGTGAGGATGACCGGCAGGAGGTGGGGGTAGCGGTTCCGCTCCACGGACCAGTCCACTGCCTGGCCGGCGCGACAGTGGGCACGGAGACGGTGGACCCGAAGCACCCCGTCGCCGTCGTAGCGGGGGCCGTGGTCGTCGAACCAGGCCGCGGCCGCTGGCCAGCCCTCGGTTGCGGCCTGCCAGAGACCGGTTTCGATGAGGCGGGGTGGCCCTTCCGGCAGGGACTCCAATGCCTTTTGGATCAGGATGGCATTGCCCTGCCGCCGCCAGAGGGTGGCGAGGCCCAAGGCCGGTGCATCGGCGAAATCGCTCCCGGTAATGTCGGCCAGGGTCGAGAGGGGGGCGGCGGCCCCCTCCACGACCTGGGGGAAGTCCCACAGTGTAATCGGTTCACCGGCCAGGGCGCGCTCCAGACGGTTGTGGATCTGGAGCAGCTTGTGATTGGTTGGCGACACCACCTGCTCGGCCAGGGCCATGGCCTTCTGGGCCTCGGCTAGACGGTTTAGATCGATAAGGGTGTCGGTGAGGGCACTGGCGACAACGTCGTCCTTGGGAAAACGCTGCTGGGCGTCGCGGTAGACTGCAACCGCCTCTTCTCCTCGCCCGGTGATCCGCAGGGCATGGCCCAGGTCGGTCCAACAGACGGGGTTCTCCGGAAAGAGGGGGATCGCCTGGCGGAGGATGGCCTCGGCCGCTTCGGTCTCGCGGTGGAGCAGCAGGCTGTGGGCGAGTTGGCTATGGCTCTGGACGTTGTGGGGGAAGCGGCGCCGGGCGTGCCAGTAGACCGCCGCGGCCCGGCGCCAGTCGCCCTCCTTCTCCAGGGCGCGGGCCAGCAAGGACCAGGTGTGGTGATTGCCCGGCTCCCAGCGGGCCGCCTCATGCGCCAGCTCCCTGGTCCAGGTGGGATCGTGGTCCAGGAGCCGGCCGCCCAGATAACAAAAGGCGCGGACCAGGTAATAGCTGTCGCCGCTCTCCTGGCAGTAGTTGCGGTGACGGTCGAGGCGGGATCTGTGGCAGTAACGGTTTAAGTTCATCCGGATAGGGCGGCCGCAACTCTCGCCCGCGGGCGGGCATCTGGAGGGCCGGGCGGCAGGCCGCGGGGTAGCGCTGGTCCAGCCACTTCTGCACGGGGGCCGAGGCTGGCCTGGCCTGGAGCACCTGCCGGAAGCGCTTCCCCCATTGCTCCTTGCTCATGGGGTAGACCGCAGCCAGGAAGTCCAGCTCTTGGAGCCAGACCTCCCCCTTCCGGTCATCGGTCCGGGCCAAGGCCTCGCCCAGTTCGAGAAGGCCGCGCAGCAGGGCCAGGGGCAGACCGTGTTCAGCGCCGTCCTGGTCGTCTGCCGGCATGAGACGGAGACCGGTGAGGCCGAGGAGGGCGTGTTCCAGGGGGGCGGTGCCGGTCAGGCGCGCAAGGGTCAGCCAGAGGCCCAGGAGCGAACGGTCAGGCTGGCCATGCGCCAGGGAGAGCAGCAGGGCTGCCTCGGGGTCACGGGAAGGGCCGAAGTAAAAGCCGCGCAGCCAGGCGCGCAAGTCGCCATGGCGGCCGGTGAACCAAGCCCGGGTGGCGGGCAGGGGCAGATGGGTAACAGCCCGGAAGGACTCCACCAGGGTATCCGCGAAGCGCTTGCCGGTTAAGCCCTCGGGGGCAGGCTTGCTGAGCAGGTATTCCAGCCAGGCCAGCAGGGCTTGGTCGGCCTGGGCCACCTCTTCGGGCCGGATGAGGAGTTGGGCCAGGGCGTCGGCTGGCCGAGCCCGATTGTACGGCCCCAGGTTGATACTGCAGGACAGCAGTTGTCCGAGGGCCAGGACCGGATCGGTTACAAACCGCTCCCGCCAGCGGGAGAGGGCCGGACTTGCCGGGGTGCTGTTCATGGCGTCCCTCCGCCGGCAGAGATGGCGCCGAAGGCGTCCCGGCCGCTGTAGAGACGGATCCAGGGGAGGTGGAAGCTTCTGGCCCGCTCCAGGGACATGGTCAGCGGGCGGGCAATGACCCCGAACCGAAAAAGGTGCTCGGGCCGGTAATCAAGGCGCGGGTGGAGCAGCTCGACACCAATTTTATAATCGTTTTCGCTCTCCACCGTGGAGAGATTGACCGTGTGGCCATAGTAAGGATTATTGCCGGTGGCCGGGTCCGGAATGGGGCTCGGGAAGAAGTAACAGCTTAAGTGGCTGTCCAGCACCGTGGGAACGGCCGGACCGCCAAGGCCATGACCGGCCGCGGCCAAGACCTCGGCCACGGTGTAACGCAGTACTACGATCTCAACCGGTGGTCCACTCGGTTGGGGGAAAGAGTGGCCCAGCCCCAAATGGGCGCACAAGCGCTCGGCCCAGTCACCTTCCTCGTCGTTCAGGATGTCCTCGACCTCCAGTTCGGTGGTGGCAAACATGGGCCGCTTGTCCCGTCTCCCGTTCCAGGTGGACACAAAGCGCTCAAGCAGGTCCTGAGCCGCAGCATCCCCTTGCCGGTATTTCTCCATCTGTCGGCGCAGCTCTTCAGTGGATATACCCAAGAGGTCGCAAGGCCAACTCGCCGCTTCCACCCGGATCAGGTAGATTCGCGGGTCGATATAGCGCAACCGGTTGGAGTCGTTGTCTGTCCGGAAGGTCCATGGGATTACGGAATCATCCTGGTCGATGTGAAGGTATTCGCTGACATAGTTCCGATGGCGGTCGGACCAGTCGTCCAGACCGACGACCGGTCCGTGATTCACGAAGCCGCTATAAAGGTCAACGCCGGCAACCGGAGGTCGCTCGTCCCAGAGGAAGTTTTCCGCGTTGGCGCGTTCCTCGGGGTCGGAACTCCCTCTCTCAACCTGGTCTAAGTAGGATTTCAAAAATGGCAAACGGGTTGTATCCACGAAGAGTAACTATGGGGCTAACAAAATTCCATAAAATAAAAACTGCACACGATGACAATTGGTTATAATTCTACAATTAGCATGTCTATCAACGGAATTCAATCGAAAGCGATATTTTTAGGAAAAAACCGTGAAAAAACCGGGTCAGATTTATTTTTCATCTAAACCGCCATCTTCCCAAAAGCC